>NZ_JBHXIB010000031.1:0-89760 GCF_042723975.1 Amycolatopsis sp. NPDC058340
GTAGATGTCCGTGAAGGCCTCCTTGAGGGACCCTGGGTCCCTCAAGGAGGCCTTCACGGACTTACCACCCTAAGCCCGGACGCTGGCCTGAAGCGCGTCGATGAGTGCCGCCGCGGCGGGCGGGTCGGGCGGGTCTCCGTAGGTGACGGCGTAGATCTGGCGGGGGTCTTCGGCCAGCTCGGTGGCGTGGACACCGGGCATCCGGTGCGCGCGCAGCGCCAGCCGGGGCAGCGTGGTGACGCCCATCCGGGCCGCGACCAGTGCCTGCATGACGACGATGTCGTCGCTCACCATCGAGATACGCGGGGTGAACCCGGCCCGCCCGCAGATCGTGACGAGTTCGTCCTGGCATCGGGCGCAGCCACCGATCCAGGTCGAGTCACGATGATCGGCGATGGTCTGCCCCGGCTCACTGGTGAGCAGATAGATCGGATCCTCCAGAAGATGCACGAGCCGGAGCCCCCGCTCCTCACGCGGCGTGTCCGCGTACCGGAAGATCAGGGCGACGTCGATCCGCCCCTCCCGCAGCATGCGCAGCGCCTCGCCCGGATGTTCGTCCACCAGCCCCAGTTCGAGCCCGGGATGGGCACGGGCCAGCGCGGCGGCCGCGCCGGGGACGATGGTGCTCAGGATCGACTGGAACCCCGCCATCCGGACCCGCCCGGCGCGCAGTCCCACCTGCGCCGCCAGCTCGGCCTCGGCGCCTTCGACCCGGCCGACGATCTCGGCCGCGCGGGCGGCGAGCAGTTCCCCTTCGGGGGTGAGCCGGATGCCGCGGCCGATCCGCTGGACCAGCTTCGCGCCCGTCGAGGCCTCCAACCTCGCGAGATGGTGGCTCACCGCCGGCTGCGTGTAGTGCAGTTCCTTCGCCGCCGCGGTCATCGAACCGTGCCGGGCGACCGCCGCGAGCACCATGAGCTGGACCAGGTTCAGCATGGATAAAGAATATCCATACAAAGGAAAGAACCTCGTCATTGGACGCCGTTCGGACAGCGGGCCACGATGAGAAGCGACGAGAAGGGAGAACAAAAATGACCGTCAGCACCCTCAGACCCGGTCTCCCGGAGCTGATAAATCGTCTGCGCCAATGCACCGGGAAACCGTCCGGCCCCTTGGTCACCGCGCAGGCCGCGGCGACCGTTCTCACCGAACTCCGGCCGACTCCACAGCTGCTCACCGCGGCGGAACGCGCCGGCTCCCCCGAGGGATACACCCGCACCACACTGCACGCCGAGTCCGCCTTTTCGATCGTCGCGCTGGTCTGGCGGCCCGGCCAGCTCACCGAGATCCACGATCACCTGGTGTGGTGCACTTTCCTTGTCCTGCAAGGAACCGAGACCGAGACCATCTTCGACATCGACGGCGACCGGCTGGTCCGGACGGCCCAGCGGCAACGCCCGGCGGGGTCGGTGAGCGGCGTCGCGCCGCCCGACGACATCCACCAGGTGCACAACGCCGGCGACACCATCGCCATCACCCTGCACGTGTACGGCGCCGACCTCAGCAAGGGAACCAGCGTTCGCCGCAATTACCGGATGCGCGCCGCCGCGCGGTAAAAGGCGCAATCGGTGGGTCCATTCCGCCTATTGCGCCCGGATGGCCTGCCACTGACGGGCCGAAGAAATCCACAGTGGACGATCACCTCGCGCGGAAAACCACAATGGACGGAAAGTGAGCGCCGGGAGCCGGACCCGTCGGATCATCCTTCTCCACGGGTGACCCACGACACAACGGGTTCGGCTTTCCACGTGTCCGGTGCGGCGCGTTCGGAATCTGTATCCCCGTTCCGCCGTCCGGCCCAAATCCGGCGCCCCGCGTGGCGGCTTTTCGCCCGTGTCACCCGATTGCTGGTCCTCAGCGGCGCGGATAAGCGGGAAGATCAATGCCGGACCGCGACGAAAGAGGATTCGGCGAAGAATGAGTACCGACGTCGCCGCGACGGTCGGTTCGACGGATCGCCCGAGCGAGCGAACCTGTTATCGGCGAATGCGAGCGCCGCCGGACCCCGGCCGGCCGCACGGCCCGGGCCACACCGGGCGCCCGTCGATACCCCAAGGGGAACCATGAACCGCGTCACCACGCTCGTTGTAGACGATCAGCCCCTCATCAGATACGCGCTCGGCAGGCTGTTGCGGGATTCGGCGGGGGTGGGGGCGGTGGCCGAAGCCGCGAGCGAGCCGGAAGCGTTGTGGCAGTGTGAAAAACGCCATCCCGACATGGTCATCACCGAGCTGTCGATCTGGGGTGAACCCGCCGGGACCGCGATCTGCCGGTTCGTGAAGGAACAGTTCGAACGTGCGACCGTCCTGGTCTTCGCCGGTGATTCGTCGCCATCGGCCATCGCCATGGCGCTGAACGCGGGCGCGGACAGCTTCGTGCACAAGTCGGCCAGCGGCGGCCAGGTGATGTCGGCGGTGCGCTCCACCCTCGCCGGGCAGCGGGTGTGCGTGCAGGCCGGCGGAACCCCGCCGCCGGTCACCGAGGCCGTGCACTACGCGAGCGCGATGACCAGACGGGAGGAGGAGGTCCTCGCGCTGATCCTCTACCGGTGGTCGAACGACGAGATCGCCGAAGAACTGCACCTCGCGACGCAGACCGTGAAGAACTACGTCAGCCGGATCCTGCAGAAGCTGGGCTTCGGCAGCAGGCGCGACCTGTTCCGGGCCCTGCGGTTCCGGCCGGGCGGCAACCCGCTGCCGCGGCTGGGGACGACCGATCGCGAGAGCGAGTCGCACACCGCGGACGGGCTGGCCGGGTACCGGCGCTAGACCGCCCGGGTGAGCGATGTACCGGGAGTACCGGGACCGGCCGAGGTTCGGTACCCGCCGTATCCTGTGGCACCGGGACCGTTTTCCTAGCGTTGCTGTCATGACGAAGCCAGGTTCCCTGTTCCTGCTCCTCGCGCTCGCCGGAACCCCGGCCCCGGACACCGGCCGGGCTTCGTCGGCCAAGATCCACGAGGTGCTCGGCGGCCCGGCGGGCTACATCGATCTGCGCAACACCGGCGCCACCACCCTCGACATCGGCGGCTGGTCCGTGCGGGCGTGCACCGGCGGTGCCGCGCCCGTCGAGCTGGCCACCATGCCCGCCGGGAGCGAGATCCCCGCCGGCGACCATTTCCTCATCGCCGCACAGGGTTTCGGCGGGACCGTGCACCAGCTGGTCGTCGAGGCGATCGTCGGGGACGGCGAGATGCTGCTGGACCGGCGCGGGGCCAGGGTCGACAGCGTCGGATGGGCGCCGTCGTCGCCCTGCCGCGAGAACAAGGCCGCCGTCCCCTGTCCCGGCCTCGCCCAGGCGAGGGACGCCGTCAGCCGCGACACCGACGACAACAAGGCCGACTTCGGCTGCGTACGACCAGCCGGTTGAGCCCACTCCGCCAGTACGAGAAAGGTGCGGTCGTGACCGCGGACAGCGAAAGCGGGGACGCGACCCCGCTGTGCGAATTGCTCACCGGACAACGAATCGCGAAAGGCTGGTCACAGGGTGACCTGGTCGCGAAGTTGCACACCCGGTCCGGCAACGACAGCGTGACCAGGGAGGAGATTTCCCGCTGGGAGCGAGGAAAACGCATTCCCGGCCCGTACTGGCGGCAATGGCTCGGCGATGTGCTCGACACGCCGAGCCGGGAGCTCGAACTCGCCGCCGCGGTCGCGAGAAGGCGGCGCCGGACGATTATCGGCTGACGGGAAAGTACCGGAAAACTGGCCCCTTTCCGCCGTCACCCCGATTCTCGGATGATTATCCATGCCGGCACCGGCGGAAAGAATTCCGGGCCGGCGGGACGAATCCAACGGAAACCAGGCTGAAAGGAATTTCCCGTGCGACGAATTCTGGGTGCTTCGGCGGTATTCGCGATGCTGGCGATGGGTATGGCCGGTGGTGTCGCGAACGCGGCAGGCGAGGGCGAGGGCACCGAGGCGGCCCCGCTCGTCTCGTCCACCGTGGTCATCAACGAGGTTTCGACCCGCGGCGTGAACGGTCTGCTCGACGAGTTCATCGAACTGCGCAACGTCTCGAACCAGCCGCAGGACGTGAGCGGCTACGTGATCCGGATCTACTCGCCGTCGAACGTCGTGACCGACACGATCGTCATGCCGGCGGGCACGATCCTGCAGCCGAAGGGCAACGCGGGCCAGTACGCGGTGCTGGTCGGGCAGAACTTCTCCGGCACCATCGTCGACCAGACCTACGTCATCCCCTTCACGCTGACCGGCGCCGAGGGCATCCCGACCGCCGGTGGGCTCTCGTTGCAGAACATGGCGAGCGCGAAGATCGACGGTGTCGCCTTCAGCAACGCGGTCGTGACCCCGCGCGAAGGCCAGGCCGCGATCCCCGAGAACGCCGTCACCGATCAGCTCAACGCGGCGAACACCCGCAACATCCTGAGCACCGACACCGACAACAACCGGCAGGACTTCTCGCTCCAGCTGCGCACCCCGGGTCTGTAAGTCCCACAGGACCGGACCCGTCTCTCGCCCGGGCCCGGGCCGCCCACCGGCGGTCCGGGCCCTTCCATGGCGGTATCTCGCCAACGGCGACATACCGCCAGCGAGAATTGTGTTCATCTCCGAACTCCTGCCTCATCCTCGGGAAACTCCATCTTCGCGGCGGCCGTGCCCACGGCCGCTTCTCACTATCCGAGGAGCGTGAGGCTCGATGTTCCCCCGTTCCCCTCATCTGACGAGACACCCCTGGCACCCGGTGGCGATCCTGGCGGCCTCCGCGCTGGTCGCCCTCACCCCCCTGCCGGTGATCGCGACCGCCGCGACCGCCGCCGTGTCCGGCCCCGCTCCCGTCACCGGGCGGCCGGACGTCCATCGCGTCACGTTGCTCACCGGCGACGTGGTGACCTACGAACGGGACGGCGCCGGGCACGGCACCGCGCAGGTCGAACCGGCGGTGCGGCCGGACCGGCCGAGCCCGGCGTTCCAGATCACGAGCACGGCCGAAGGGCTGATGGTGTACCCGTCGGACGCGCTTCCCTTCGTCGGCAAGGGATTGCTGAGCCCGGAACTGTTCAACGTCACCGCGCTCGTCGAAGACCGGCGTGACGACGCGGCGAGCGCAACGATCCCCGTCATCGTGCGCTACGGGGCCCGGCCGGGGCTGTCCGCACGGACTTTGAGCGAGAAGGCGAAGACGCTTCCGCGGACCCAGCGGCTCACCCCGCTGGTCACGGCGAACGGGGTGGGAGTACAGGTCGAGAAGGCGGGGACGGCCGAGTTCTGGCGTTCCGTCGTCGCGTTCGATCCGGGCGGGAAACCCGTGCTGAACCAAGGGATTTCGCAGGTCCGGCTGGACAGGAAGGTCCGGGTGACGCTGGACAGGAGCACCGCGCGGGTCGGTGCGCCGCCGGCGTGGAGCGGCGGGTGGACCGGGAAGGGGACCACGGTCGCGGTGGTGGACACCGGGATCGACGAGAACCATCCCGACCTGGCGGGCAAGACGGTCGCCTCCGCGGATTTCAGCGGGGAAGGCGACGTCGTGGACCGTCACGGCCACGGCACCCACGTCGCGTCGATCGTCGCCGGCACCGGCGCGGCATCGGGCGGCCGGTACAAGGGCGTGGCGCCGGACGCGAAGCTGGTGGTGGCCAAGGTTTTCGACGCCTCCGGCGAGGGTGACACCGCACAGGTCATGGCCGGGATCGACTGGGCCGTCGCGCAGGGCGCGAAAGTCGTGAACCTCAGTCTCGGCGCCGGCGTCAGCGACGGGGCCGACCCGATGAGCGAGCAGATCGACTCGCTTTCGGCGAAGTCCGGCACGCTGTTCGTGGTCGCGGCCGGGAACTCCGGACCGGGCGACCGGACCGTGACGACCCCGGGCGCGGCGACGTCCGCGCTCACCGTCGGGGCGGTCGACCGTGACGACGAGATCGCCTGGTTCAGCAGCCGCGGCCCGCGGTTGCGGGACGCCTCGGTCAAACCGGAGATCACCGCGCCCGGCGTCGGGATCGTCGCCGCCCGGGCCGCGGACACGACACTGGGCGAACCGGTGGACGGCTCGTACACCGCCGCGTCGGGTACTTCCATGGCCACTCCGCACGTCGCGGGCGCCGCGGCGATCCTGCTGCAGCAACGACCGGGGCTGACCTGGCAGGCGCTGAAGAACACGCTCGTCACCACGGCCGAGGACGTCGGCCTTCGCTGGTTCGAACAGGGCGCCGGGCTTCTCGACGTCGCGCGGGCCGTGTCGCAGAAGGCGACCGGCACCGCCGTCGCGAGCTTCGGCCGTAACGAGCGGACGGCCGGCGCGTCGGCGCAGGTCGTCCGGCAGCTGTCCTACACCAACGCCGGGGACCAGCCGCTGCTGCTGAACCTGAAACTGACCGTGCGGCCATGGGACGGAAGCGCCGCACCGGGGACCGGGATGCGCCTGGCGAAGACGGAGCTGTCGATCCCGCCGAAGTCGAGCGCCACCGTCGACCTCGCCGTGAACCCGGACGAAGGAACGGCGGGTGTCTACGGCGGCGCCGTGGTGGCCACGACCGCGGACGGGACCAACGCGGTGCGGACGCCCGTGAGCACCTACAACGCGGCCGAGCTGTTCCCGGTGACGATCCGGGTACGGGATTCGGCGGGCGGGCCCGCGCGGGCCGCGTCGGCTCAGCTGATCGACGACGCGGCCGGTGCAGGCAACCGCAACGACCCGTTCCTCGACCAGGTCAGCCAGCAGATCGGCCTGGTCGACGGGGTCGGCAGGGTGCTCGTGCCCGCCGGACGCTATTCGGCACTCGGCTGGGTGATGGAACGCGGGCTGACGGTGCGCCGCTGGTCGGCGATGAGCGCGACGCAGGTCGCCGTCACGGCCCCGGCGGAGATCGCGCTGAACGCGGCGAGCGCCGTCCCGGCGGGGCTGATCACACCCACGCCCACCGACCTGCGGGACCGCACGGTGATGCTGCGGCGCGTGATCCCCGCCGGAGCGGGCGTCAACGGCTACATCGGCGAAGCCGGACTGGCCTCGGGCGCGGGCTGGGAAGTGCGCGTGACACCGGCGGCGGCCACCTCGGTGGGGGCGATTTCGTTGCAGGACAGCGCGACGCTGGCCCAGACCGCGGCCGAGCTGCGAGTCGTCGGCGGCGGCTCGGCCGTGCTGAACCCCGCGTACGACGTGCCGACGCTGACGGCGAAGGCGCCCGGTGAACGAACGCTGCCGGTCGTGTTCGGCGGCGCGGGTGATCTCACCGGCCTCGACGTACGCGGAAAGGCCGTCCTGGTGCGGATCCCGGTCCAGGACGGGGCACCGGACCCGGTGGGGACGGTCTCCGCCGGTATCGCGAACGCGGCACGAGCGGTGTCCGCCGCGGGTGGGGCGGCGATGATCGCTTACGTCGGCGTGCCGGGTTCGCTGAGCGTTCCGGGGCTCAGCAGCGCGGTGGTGCCTGCCTTGTCCCTCGGCTGGGACGAAGGAGAAAAGCTGCGGACCGCCGGTGCGGTCTCGGTGCGCCTGCTGGTGCGCGCGGCCCCGGACGTGATGTACAACCTCAGCTACCTCGACGCCAACGGGGTGCCGAAGGAGCTCGTCCGGCGGGTCGACCAGAAGACCCTGGTCGCCACGAAAACCGGTTACCAGGCCGAAAAACCGGGGCTGACCGGGCAGAAGAACTGGTACGCCTTCCCGACCGGCCGGTGGAAGACACAGGCGGTGCAGGGCACGAAGATCCCGGTTCCGGGCGCGTGGACCGAATACACCGGCCCGGCGGACGATCGGCTGGTCTGGAAACGGGTCGTCACCCTGTCCGGCGACGACGCCGCGGGCCGTCGCGCCGCGCTGAGCATGAACGCGCAGAACATCTACCGCCCGGGCGAGCGGTCGAGGCCGGACGAGTACTGGTTCCGCGCACCACTGCGCGGCGGCGCGGTGGAACTGCCAGCCGACCATCCGGCCCGCTACCCGGCGACGGCCACCGGCTGGGCGGTGCTGTGCTCGATGTGCCGTGGCGGCACGGATCCCGACTTGTTCGTCCCCGGGCTGCAGTGGATGGACGGCACGGCCGGTCCGGGCGGGCATTACTCGAATCCCTACGAGAACGCGCGGTACTTCGCGGCGACCACGGCGCGGCTGTACCGGGACGGGACCGAGATCCCGCGATCCAACGCGGACGATCCGCTCGCGCTCATCCCGGAGTTCCGGCTCGCGCCGACCCCCGCCACCTACCGGCTGGACGTGACCGACGTGATGCCAGGCCAGGCACAGGTCGGCGTCCCGAGCGGGGCGCTGTTCCAGCACGCCCCGAGGACCGATACGTCGTGGACGTTCGCCTCGGCCAGGTCCGACGCCGCGGCACCGCTCGGGTTCTCCTGCCACGGTTCGGGCAGGTCGTGTTCCTTCCAGCCGCTCATCCAGCTGGACCACCGGCTGCCGCTGGATCCCGGCGGCCGCGCGCCTGCCGGGCGCCCGTTCACCTTCGACGTGTTCGCCGGCTCGCACAGCGGCGCGCGGGGCGGCGGGCCGGTGACGCGGCTGCGGGTCTCGGCTTCGACGGACGGCGGGCGCGGCTGGGCGGTGGCGGCCGTCCGGCCGTCCGGGAACGGGCTGTGGTCGGTGACGGTGGACCACCCGCGGCTCGCGGCGACCGACGGGTTCGTCTGGCTGCGCTCGGAAGCACGGGACGGCTCCGGCAACACCGTGACGCAGACCGTCCAGCGGGCCTACGCGCTCACGGACGTGGCGAAGGCGAATCCGCGCGCTCGCTGACGTCGTCGTCGAGCGTGGGCCGGGCCGACGGCAAAGTGACCCAACCCCGGGTGGCGACCTGGAGCCCGGCCTGGAACCGGGTGGTCGCGCCGAGCGCGGTCATGAGGTCGCGGAGGCGTCGCTGGAAGGTCCGGTAGCTCATGCCGAGCTGTTTGGCGATGCTCCGGTCCGGCAGTCCCGTGGTCAGCAAGGCGAGCAGGCGGGCGTCGTCGGGGGGCGCGGCGTCCGCCGGTTCGGCCGAGCCGGGCAGGCGCAGCGGAAGCCCGCTCTGCCAAAGGAAGGCGAAGACCGCGGCGAGCGCGTCGAGCAGAGCGCACGGGTGGATCACCAGTGCCGCGCCGACCTCGGGGAGATCGGAACGCAGCGGCACCAGTCCGACGCGCTGGTCGACCACGATCATCTTGAGCGGCGCGGTGGTGACCACACGGGCCTCCTCGCCGAGGGCGAGGCCCGCCTCGATGTCGGACGACAGGTCGTGCAGTTCCAGCGCACTGCGCTCGTAGACGCCGCGAAAGCGCACGCCCCGGCCGAGGAGATCACGTTCGGCGGGGTGCAGCACACTCGGCGTTCGCGCGTAAGGCGGTTTGTCGACGAAGGCGACCTCCCGCTCGGCCGAGCGCAGCAACTGATCGGCCCGGTCCGCGATGAGCGCTTCCCCGTGGATCACCTCGACGAGATCGACCGGGCGTTCACCGGACGTCGCCCGGTACCGCTCGCGCAACCGGTCGGCGACCAGCCGCGCGCTCGCGAGTTCCCGCTCCTTCGACCGGAGCATCGCCTCCAGCGCGACCTCCGGCCGCACCGCCGAATACGCCTCCGCCGGGCCGGGAAGCCTGACGAGCAGACCTTTTCCGGCCAGCGCGCGCAGCACCCGGAGCAGCCGTTGGTGCGGTATCCCGGTGCGTTGCCGGATTTCGGCGACGGTCAGCGAACCGGTGCCGGCGAAAGCATCGTAGACCTCGACGTCGGTTTCACTCAGACCGATGATGTCCAGCAAATCGTCTCCCGCCGCAGCCGCGGTCGCCTTCACCCGACCATACCGCCGGAATCAGGCGGGCAAAAGACACCGCGTCGCGCGCGGACCGTCCATTGTGGTCAGTCGTGCGCGGTGGCGAGCATGCCGCGCAGCCATTCGTGGAAGCGCCGCTCGATGTGCCGCAACGCGGTCTGGGCCGCTTCGGCGTCGCGAGCGAGGCAGGCTTCGGTGAACGCCGCGAACTCACGGCCGAATTCGATCCCGCTGCCGGTGACGACGTGCCGCGCGTAGCGGAGGTAACGCTGCTGGCGCCGCCGCCACGCCATGGCTTCCTCGTAGAGGTGGGCCCGATCAGCCCGCCGGTAGACGAGATCGCGCAGCTGGAAGGACGACTCGACCAACCCCTCCTCGTCCGCGGCACGGACGGCGTCCTCGCGCGCGTGTGACAGGCGGGTGATCTCGTCGAGGTCCTCGTCGGTGAGCTTCGGGACGCCGATCTCGATCAGGCGACGCTCCAGTGCCCCGCAGACCGTCATCACGACTTCGCCGTCCTCTTCGGTCAGCGGCGCGACGCGGCTGCCGAGCCGAGGATGCGAGACGACCAGCCCCTCGGCCTCCAGCCGGCGCAGAGCCTGGCGGGCGGGGGTGAGGCTGACCCCGGCCCGGTCGGCGATCGCCGCCATCCGCAGCCGCGTCCCCGGCGTCAGCCGGAGCTGCACGATGTCGTCGCGGAGGGCGTTGACCACCGCTTCCTCCACTGATTGGACCTCGACCCGGGTCGTGTCGAGCGGGTCTTGTGCGGCACGGGTCATGTCGCCTACCGTACCGCACATGATTTTTGATC
Source organism: Amycolatopsis sp. NPDC058340 (assembly GCF_042723975.1). Taxonomy (NCBI): domain Bacteria; kingdom Bacillati; phylum Actinomycetota; class Actinomycetes; order Pseudonocardiales; family Pseudonocardiaceae; genus Amycolatopsis; species Amycolatopsis sp. NPDC058340. The sequence continues at coordinate 10,524 of NZ_JBHXIB010000031.1, forward strand.
AAAAATCAAAAGTATCGATCAGAGGAGCGTGACCATGACGCGAGTTCTCGTCACCCGGCGTGACCAGGTGGCCCATCTCAGTCTCAACCGCCCGGATCGGCTCAACGTCCTCGATCCGGCCGTCTACGCGGAGCTGTTCGCCGCGCTGGACGCCGCGTACGCCGATCCCGAGGTCCGCGCGATCGTGCTGACCGGGGCAGGCGAGCACTTCTGCGCGGGGTTCGATCTGGGCGCCTCCGACGACATGGCGGCGCGGGAGCCGGTATGGGCGCAGTGGGAAGGCATGACCCGGCAGCGCGCGGCGATGGCGGCGATCGGCGACTCGCCGAAGCCGATCGTGGCGGCCGTACGGGGCTATTGCCTTGGCGGCGGGTTCGAGCTGGCGAACTACTGCGACTTCATCGTCGCCGCCGAGGACACGGTCTTCGGCGAGCCGGAGGTCCGGTTCTCTCTCGTGGCTCATCCGCGCTTGCTGTACTTCGTGCCGCTGCGCAAGGCGAAGGAGATCCAACTGCTCGGCGAGACCTTCGGTGCGGCCGACGCCGAACGCCTGGGCCTGGTCAACGAGGTCGTACCCGCGGAGGAACTCGACGACCGCGCGATGGCCTTCGCGCGACGGCTGAGCCGCGTTCCGGCCGAGACCTTCCGCCACACCAAGACGATCATGAGCCGGGTACTGGAGATGCAGGGAATGGGTGTCGTCGAAAGCATGCTCTCCAGCGACTTCATCGTCAGCAAGCTGACGGAAACGGCGGACCGCGCCCGATTCCGCGAGATCCGCGAGACACAGGGGCTGCGCGCGGCGATGGCCTGGTCACGCGCCAAGGACAGCGCGGCGCCGGAAGCTCAGCCGAGCGTGACGCGGTGAAGGGCGGCATCGACGGCGCGCAGTGGGAATCGTTCACGGCGCCCCGCCGGATCGCGGTGGTGGGGGCGTCGCCCCGGCCGGGTCCGTTGAACTTCGCGCAGCGGCTCTCCCGTAACAACGCCCACCTCGGGTTCACCGGCACCACCTATTTCGTCAACCCCCGCCACGACTCGATCTTCGGCCTGCCGTGCTACCCCGATCTGGGGGCGCTGCCCGAAAAGCCGGACGTATGCCTGATCAACACCCCCGCACGGCAGGTACTGGGCGCGGTGGACGACGGCATCACCGCCGGCGTCCGATCGTTCGTCGTGCACTCCGGCGGATTCGGCGAGACCGGCGCCGAAGGCCACGGCCTGCAAGCCGAGCTGCGGGCACTGTGCGAGGAGACGGGGGCCGCGCTGATCGGCCCGAACTGTCTCGGGATGTACCACTCGCGCGGGCCGGTCGCCCTCTACGGCGCCGACATCCCGCCCGGAATCCCCCGGGGCGGGCTGGCCGTGCTGTCCGGCAGCGGTTCCGTCTCGGTCAGCATGATGCAGCTGGGCCAGGCCGTCGGCCTGCACAGCATCGTCTCGACCGGCAACGAGGCCGTCACCACCGCCGAGGACATGCTCGAACACCTCGTCGAGGACCCCGAGGTCACCGTCGTCGCCATGTTCGTCGAGGCCCTGCGCCGTCCGGACAAGTTCCGTACCCTCGCGCGCCGCGCCAACGCCCTCGGCAAACCCATCGTCGCCCTCAAAGCCGGAACATCGGAAAAGGGCGCCGCCGCCGCGGGCAGCCACACCGGGGCGATGGTGGGCACCGGGGCCGCCTATCGTGCCCTGTTCGACGACCTCAACGTCATCGCGGTCGACGACTTCGAAGAACTGCGCGAGACGGTCCGGGCGCTCACGGTCCTCGGCGGACAACGCCCGACGGGTCCCGGAGTCGCGGTCGCCGGGATCTCGGGCGGGAAACTCTCGGTCGTCGTCGATCTCGCCGAACGCCTCGGGATGCCCATCGCTTCGCTGGCGCCCGAGACCGTCCACCGGCTCGACACCGCGTTGGCCCTGCCCGCGGAAACCAGTGCCCACAACCCGGTCGACGTCGGCGCCGGTTTCCGCTCCGGGAAACCGGGCACCGAGAACCTCGCCGACTGCGTGCGGATCCTGGCGTCGGATCCCGGTGTCGGACTGGTGCTGGTCCAGCAAAGCCTCAGCGGCAGCGGCCACTCGAACGCGTTGGAACGGAGCTGGGCACGCGCCGTCGCCGACGCGGCCGCGGACGTCGCGGAACCGGTCGTCATCGCCGCCGAATTCCCGGTCCCGCCAGAGAACGTCGAACCGGATTCCCGGCACCGGTCGCCCGCCGGCTCCGTCCCCGTGCTCAGCGGCCTGCGGCCCGCGTTGTGCGCGGTGCGCGCACTCACCCGGTGGCATCGCGGGGCGAACCGCCCGTGGACGCCGCCGGCGACCTCGGGCCCGGCCGTGGACGCCGCGGCGCTCCTCGATCGGCTCCGCGACCGGCACGGGCTGCTCACCCCCGCCGAGACCGAACGGATCCTCGCCGCCTACGGCCTGCCCATCCTGCCCACCGGCCACATCTCGGCGGAGGCCGAGCTCGACACACTCGACCTCGAGTTCCCCGTTGTCGCGAAGGTGGTTTCGCCGGACATCGCGCACAAGAGCGACATCGGCGGCGTCGTTCTCGGCATCGCTTCCCCGGCCGAACTGCGCGCCGCCTACCGCCGCATCAACGACAACGTCCGGAGTGCCCGTCCGGACGCCCGGGTCACCGGCGTCCTGGTCGCTCCCCACCTCGACCACGGCGTCGAGCTGTTCATGGGCAGCCGCGTCGAACCCGGGCTCGGCGCCACGGTCGCCGTCGGGCTCGGCGGCACCCTGGTCGAACTGCTCGGCCACCCCAGCGTCCTGACCGCCCCGCTCGACCAAGCCACCGCTCACGAGGCGATCACCCGGATGACCGGCGCGAAGATCCTGGACGGATTCCGCGGCGGCCCCACCTCGGATGTCGGCGGCCTCGCCACGACCCTGTGCCGGCTGGGCCGGCTCACCACCGACCTCGCCGACCGCATCGTCGACGTCGATCTCAATCCGATCATCGTCACCCACAGCCATCCCGGCGGCCTCGTCGCGGATGCCAGAATCGTCCTCGACTAGGAGGCACCGATGTCCTCGACTGCGCACGACATCGACACCAAACGATCACGGGTCGTCACCGCGATCGCGATCGGCAACTTCATCGAGTGGTTCGAATTCGGCCTCTACGGTTACTTCGCGGTGAGCATCTCCGCGACGTTCTTCTCCGGGACATCCGAGGGAACGGCGCTCGTCTCGACCTTCATGCTGTTCGGGATCGCGTTCGTCAGCCGCCCGATCGGCGCCATCCTGTTCGGCCGCTACGGCGACCGCGCCGGGCGACGGGGCGCCCTGTCGATCTCCATCATCGGCATGTCGATCGCCACCGCCCTCATCGGCGTGATCCCCGGCGACAAGACCTTCGGCCTGCTCGCCCCCGCGCTGCTGCTCGTGATGCGCCTGGCCCAAGGCTTCTTCGCCGGCGCGGAAATGGGTGGAGCCGTCACGGCGCTGGCCGAGTACGCGCCACCCGGACGCCGAGGCTTCTACTCGGGCTGGAATGGTTTCACCCAGCTCGTCGCCCAGGTGTTCGCCGCGCTCATCGGGACCCTTCTGAGCAGCGTCCTCACCCCGGCGGCGCTCAACGGATGGGGCTGGCGCATCCCGTTCCTCCTCGCCCTGCCGCTGGGCCTCGTCGGCCTGTACATGCGCACGAAACTGGCGGAATCACCCGAGTTCACCAGCGCGGGACGGGCGGGCCGGACCACTCGCAGCCCGCTGGGCGACCTGCTGCGCCTGCATTGGCGAGCGCTGCTGAAAGTCTGCGGCCTGACCGTCGGACTCACCACGACCACCTACATGCTGGTCGGCTTCTTCCCGTCCTACCTGGTCAAAACCGCCGGGCTGACCTCGCGGCAGATGTTCACCGCGATGCTGATCGGCTTGACCGTCGCCGCCGTCCTCGTGCCGATCTGGGCCCGGCTCTCCGACACCTACGGCCGCAAGCCCTTCCTCGTCGGCGGCGCGCTCGCGGTCACCGTGCTGACCATCCCGGTGTTCCGCCTCGCCGGGAGCGGCAGCTTCACCTCGGCCCTCACCGCCTTGGTGATCGTCGCCGTCCTCCTGTCACCGATGCTGGCCGTGCAAGGCGTCGCCGCGGCCGAACTGTTCCCGACCGCCGTCCGCTACACCGGTGTCTCGATCGGCATCAGCGTCATCATCTCCCTCATGGGCGGCTCCACCCCCTTGATCCTCCAAGCCCTCGTGCAGGCCACCGGGAGCGGCATCGTCCCGGCCGTCTACATCACCACCGCGGCGGCGCTCTCCCTGATCGCCGCGCTCACGCTGAAGAACAAGGCGGGCCCGGCCACCACGCGGAGCAGGCCAGGAACCACCACGACCGCGCCGATGTCCTCCTGAAACGCCGCGCTTAATCTGGCCGCGAACTCCGGGACGACATCCTCGGCAGGCGGGGTGAAACCACTCCAAAGAGTGATCCGACTTACCCCGTGAACCTTGTCTTGTCACCACGGTTCGCACCGGCACCGATTTTTTTCACCTGCGTGAACAAGGATCGACCTGTTCTCCGAATTCCACAGTGGACAGTCAGTGGTCGCGGATTTTCCCGTCTGCTACGTTGCGACAGGCTGAGTGACGAACCCCATTTCATGAACGATTTTCGTCCGCTCCTCGCCATCCGGTGCCGGATCCTTTTCCGAGGAAGTGGGTACATGCTCCGTACTGGTCTCTTGGTCGTCTCACGCGTCATCGAGATAGCGCTGGTGCTGTTGGGTGTGGCCGTCGTCGTCTTCGACAGCGGCGTCTATCTGGCGCTGTGGGATCTGGTCGCGCTCGTCTATCTCGTGATGCGGATGAGGCGGCTGTCCAGGGCGAAACGGGCGAGCGACCCGGCCGACACCGCGTGGCTGCGCTCCACCCTCGGGCGGCGCAGCGGTCTGCTGTTCACCTTGTTCACCAGCCTTGTCGGCATCTCGGCCGGCCTGATGATCGTGCTGGACGGAGCCGGCGAGCTGGAAGCCGTTGTGGCCAAGCTCGTCGGCACTCCCGCGGTGGTCTTCGCGTGGGCGATCCTGCACTTCGGGTACGCCGAACGCTACGCGCGGGACTACTACAACGCGCTGCCGGAGAAGGTTCTGGTCTTTCCCGGCACCGAGCGGCCGACGCTGGTGGAGTTCGCGTACTTCTCGTTCACACTCGGCACCTCGTTCGCGGTGTCCGATGTGGAGACCCGGGGAACCGCGATCCGGCTGCGGGTCCTCACCCACAGCGTGCTGGCGTTCCTCTACAACACCGCGATCGTCGGTATCGCGGTCGGGGTGATCAGCGGCAAATAACGTTCGTCCGATCGAAACGAAGGGGAAGGAAAGAAATGGTCCGGAGGAAACTCGTCGCGGTGGTGAGCGTGGCCGCGATGACCGGCGCGCTCACGATCGCCGTCACCGGAGTGGCGAACGGCGCGCCCGCGGTGGCCTGGTCGCCCTGCACCGAAGAAATCCTGCAACGGTTCGACTGCGCCACGGTCACGGTACCGATGGACTACTCCCATCCCGACGGCGAGCAGATCTCCATCGCGATCAGCCGCTCCAAGGCCACCGACCCCCAGCACCGCCGCGGGGTGCTGTTCACCAACCCCGGCGGCCCCGGCGGGACCGGCCGCGACCTGTTGTACAACTACCTCGACACACCCTTGGCCGCGGTGTACGACATCATCGGTATCGACGTCCGCGGCCTTGGCGGCTCGACCCCCCTGAACTGCGAGGTACCGGCCACCCCCGATCCGTGGTCGTCGACGCGTCCGGCCGACGCCGAATTCCCGCACGTCGCCGAATACGAAAAGCAGTGGGAAGAAGGCTGCGTGCGTGGCGGCGGCACGTTCCGCCACCACGTGACCACCCCGAACACCGCCCGCGATCTGGACCGCGTCCGCGCGGCACTCGGCGAAGAGAAGATCAACTACCTCGGGGTGTCCTACGGAACCTGGCTGGGCGCGGTCTACGGACAACTGTTCCCGCAACGCCTCGACCGCAGCGTGCTCGACTCCTCCCTCGACCCCGGCACCACCTGGCACGACCAGGCCTACGACGTCGTCGACACCACGAAAGCCAACTTCGACCACTGGGCGGCGTGGACCGCACGACGCGACTCGACATTCCACCTCGGCGACACCCCGAAGAAGATCCGCGCCGCCGTCGACAAGATCGCCGACCGGCTGGCCGCCGGGCCGGTCGGCGGGATCGAGAACCAGACCCAGCTCGACATGATGATCGGCCAGTTCACCCGCTTCCGGCAGGTGTGGGCGTCACTGGCGAAAAACCTTCAGAAGGTGCAGGCCGAACTCCCGCTCCCCGCCGGCGACCCCGTACTGGCCGAAAGCAACCGGCGCGCGGCCGCGGCGGCCACCAGGCTGACCGAACAGGCCAAAACCGAGAACGGGGTCTACCGGACCATCCTGTGCGACTGGGACTGGCCGACCCACCTGAACGACTACTACCGCGACATGCGCCGTGTACGCGCCGAGACCCCGTTCGGCGGCACCGTGCCACAGATGGCGCCGAACAACTGCTTCTTCCACCAAGACGATCGTGAACCGCTGCCGTCGATCGGCGAGGCGCGGTACCCGAAGGGACTCGTCCTCGCCGCCGAAGGCGACACCCAGACCCCGATGGTCAACGGCCAGGCCATGGCCAAAACCCTCGGCAGCTCGCTGATCGCGGTGCGCGGCGATGGCCAGCACGGCCAGTACGCCGCAGGCGGCGGCGACCCCGACATCCCGGTCAACCGCAATCCCTGCGTCGACGACAAGGTCAACGCCTACCTCATCGACGGAAAACTCCCGCCGCGGCGCACCGACTGCGACAGCGCCAACCCGCCCGCCGCGATCCCCACCGACCCGAAACCAGGCATCGAGGACCTGATCACCGACCTCGGCAGCATCGCCGAACAGCTCCTCCACGCCGTCCTGCCCCACCCGGCCCGCTGACCGACCGGTACCGCCGGGCCTTTCAACGCGGCCACCGAACGAGAAGAACGTCCTTGCGCACGAACGAATTCGGCGGCGGCCGGGGCCTCGGCACCGCCGCCCTCATCGAAAAGGCCTGATTCCCGCGAGGCCGCGTTGATCACGGTCGAACGAAAAAACCCACCCGAACAAGCGACTGCGGTCACGGCGCGACGTGAGAAGTATTGGAGCTGATAAACACCGACTGGAGGACGAATGACAGTGCGGCGCTCGACCGTCATCGCATTCCGCTCGGCTGGTGAACCACGACCGCCACACGCCGGAATTCACCACCCGGGAGCGTGGTCATGCTCGTGACCACACTGATCATCGGGATCGCCCTGCTCGGCGGCCTGGTGACCAACCGCCTCATCCGGGCGCGCAAGTCGGCCGACGACGGCGAGTCGCCGTCCGTCACCGACCTGATCAGTCCACTCGAGACATTCGCGGTACTGATGCTCGCCTTCGTGATCGTGGTGGCCGCGGAATCCTATGGGGAGGCCGAGGACGGCGCGTCCGCCGAAGCCGAGGTGGTCGATCATTTCTTCGAGACCGCCGAGTATCTTCCCGAGCCTTTCCGCCGGGAATTGCAGGCCGGCGCGGTCTGCTATACGCGCGCCGTGCACGAATTCGAGTGGAAAGCGCTGGCCGACGGACAGTCGGCGAAGGAGCCCAGCGTGTGGTCCTCGGGCTTCCGTGACACGTTCAAGCAGATCCCCGAACGTGACGGCGTCTTCGAGATCCTGGTTCAGGCCGACACCGACCGCTCGGTGGCCCGGTCCACGCGAATCGCCGAAGCCGACCCGTCGATTCCCGACATCGTGTTCTGGTTCATGGCGCTGGCCCTCGCGCTCACCATCGCGGCCTACGCGTACTCACTGCCGAAGCGCAACGCCGGATTCCACATACTCGCCGTGGTGTTGCTCAGCGCGCTGTTCGCCGCTTCCCTGGTCCTCGTGAAGGATATCGACACACCTTTCGGCGGCCTGGTCAGAATCGAGCCCACCCAAATGGAAAAGACCGAGAACGACATCACGGAGGACTTCACGAAGACCTACGGACCGGGCCGCCTCCCTTGCGACGACCGGGGTCTTCCGGTGGCCGCGCGCTGACTTCGAAAGGCACTCACGGGGGTCGTGAGTGGCAATGGTCGTTCTAACCCTCTTTTTCACTCACGACCCCGACGCGGCGGCCCGGCCCGGAACCTGCCACGGTTGCCTCACTCCGCGAATGGTCAGCTGATGAACCCCGCCGACTTGAGCCAGTCGCGGGCGACCGTGGCCGGCTTCTGGCCGTCGACGCTGACCTTCTTGTTCAGGTCCGTGAGCGTCGCGGTGTCGAGCTTCGCGGCGATCGGCGTGAAGACCTGCTCCAGTTGCGGATACTTCTGGGCGAGCGGGGTGGCGATCGTGATCGCGGGGTTGTACGTCGGGAAGAAGTGCTTGTCGTCCTCGAGCACGGTGAGCTTCTGCCCGGCCACGCGCCCGTCGGTGGAGGCGACCGAGCCGAAGCCGCACGGCTCCCCCTTGCCGACGCTCGGGTAGACGACGGCGTCGTTGAGCAGGTGCACGTGCGCGTCGGGCAGGGTGAACCCGTAGGTCTTCGCCAGCCCGGGGAATCCGTCGTCCCGGCTCTTGAACTCCGGTCCCATACAGGTCGAGGCCGCGGCCGGGTCTCGCTTCACCAGGGCCGCGTAGTCGGACAGCGTCTTGACGCCGGTCCGGGCCAACGTCGCCGGGTTGCCGGCGATGGCGTAGGTGTCGTTGGCCGGCGAACGTGCCCACCAGGTGACACCGTTGGCGGTGTCGGCCTGTTTGACCGCGTCGTACTGCGCCTGCGGGTCGCTGATCGGCTTGGTCTGGTTGAGGTAGCTGATCCAGGCGGTGCCGGTGTATTCCCAGTACAGGTCGACCGCGCCGCTGGTGAGCGCCTGGCGGACGTTGCTCGAACCGGTGATGTTGGTCTTGTCCTGCGGGTTCGCCCCGGCCGCTTGCAGTGCCACGATGGCGATCTGGCCGAGCAACAGCTGCTCGTCGAATTCCTTGGAGCTGACGCGGATCTGGGCGCCGTTCAGGGCGTCGATCTTCTGGATGGATCCCGCGCCCACCTTGGCACCGGTCTCGTCCTTGCCGATCGTGCAGCCCGCCGAGAGCGCCGCCGCCACGACGAGCGTGAGCACCGCGGCGGTCGTGCGCTGGAGCATCCGCATGGGTTGGTCCTCCTTGAGGTCGGTCGAGCTACAGGCCGCGCGGGTGCAGGATCTCCTCGGCGACCAGCCCCAGCCAGTCGACGAAGAGCGCCAATACGGCGACGATGATGCCGAAGGTCAAGCTCAGGACCGGGCGGTACAGCCCGATCCCGGCGACAAGCCCGCCGCCGAGGCCGCCGCCGTCGATGAAGGTCGCGAGCGTCGCGCTCGCGACGGTCAGCACCAGCGCGGTCCGGATCCCGGCGAGGATCACCGGGACCGCCAGCGGCAGTTCGATCCGCCACAGGATGGCCGCTTTGCCCATGCCCATGCCGCGCGCGGCGTCGACGAGGGTCGGGTCGACGCCGTCGAGCCCGACGATCGTGTTGCGCAGCACCGGCAAGGTCGCGTAGACGACGAGCGCCGTCACCGCGGTCGCGGTGCCCGTGCCCATCCAGAGCGCGAGCAGCACGACGAGCCCGATCGACGGGATCGCCTGGCCGAGGTTGCCCAGTCCCAGCCCGATCGGCCTGGCCCAGCGGGCGCCGGCGCGGGTGAGCAGGATGCCGAGCGGGAGGGCGATGGCGATGGTGCACGCCGTCGAGATCGCGGTGAGCCGCAGGTGCGCGCCCAGTTCGGTGAAGATCTCGCCGGCGTTGAGGAAACGCTGTTCGATCGAGTCGATCGGATGCGCGCGGACGATCAAGTAGAGCGCCAGCAAGGCGAAGACCAGCAGCACCGGTCGCACCAGCAGCCCGAGCCGTCGCCGCCGGGGCCGCGCGGGCACGGTGGTGTCCGTGCTCGGCGCCTCCGCCACCTCCGGGGTCGCGGGCGCCTCGCCGGTCGGCCTCAGCGCCTCGACGAGACCGGGCACATCGCATACCCCCAGCGGCTGCGCGGTGCCGTCCTCGGTCACCACGACCTCGGTGCTGCCGGTCCGCACCATCACGTCCAGCACGTCTCGCAGGGTGGCGTCGGGCCGGACCGGCGGCAACCCGTCCGGCCCGGTCGCCGTCCTGAGTTCCAGGTCACCCACCCGGATCAGCGCGAGCCGCTTCAGGTTCCGCTTCGGGCCGACGAAGCTCGCGACGTAATCGTCCGCCGGCGCGGCGAGGATCGCCTGTGGTGTGTCGTATTGCGCGATCACCGACCGCGGCCGCAGTACGGCGATCCGGTCTCCGACCTTCAGCGCCTCGTCGAAGTCGTGCGTGACGAACACGATCGTCTTACGCACTTCCCGTTGCAGGCGAAGGAATTCGTCCTGCAGCCGGGCACGGGTGATCGGGTCGGTGGAGCCGAACGGTTCGTCCATCAGCATGACCGGCGGGTCCGCGGCCATCGCCCGCGCCACCCCGACACGCTGCTGCTGACCGCCGGAAAGCTCACGCGGGTACCGGTCGCCGTGCTCACGGGTCAGGCCGACGACGTCGAGCAGCTCGCGCACCCGGCCGGCGACGCGTCGCCGGGTCCAGCCGAGCAGCCGCGGCACCACGCCGATGTTGGCGTCCACCCGCAGGTGCGGGAAGAGCCCGATCTGCTGGATGACGTAGCCGGTGTTGCGGCGGTGTTCGTCGAGGTCGAGCGCCGACACGTCGGTGCCGCCGATCGTGACGACGCCCGCGGTGGGCTCGACGAGCCGGTTGATCATCCGCATGGTCGTCGTCTTGCCGCACCCCGACGGGCCGGTCAGCACGACGATCTCCCCCGCGGGGATCCGCATCGTCAGGCGTTCGACCGCCGGGACCGCTCGTCCGGGATAGTGCTTGCTGACGTCCCGCAGCTCGATCGTCTCGCCGCCCATTCCGGCGGCTTCCCCCGTCGTCGCCGGAGCCGCCACCCGGCGGGCACGGGGCCGTCGCCGGGTGGTCAGCTTGCCGACCACCACGAAGGCCAGGTCGAACAGCAGCGCCAGCACCATGATCCCGAACGTTCCGGTGAGCACCTGGTTCAGCGAGTTGACCGAGCCGAACCGGCCGAGCCCGTCGAAGATCTGGTTGCCGAGGCCGGGGCCCTTGACGTACGCGCCGATGGCCGCGATGCCGATCGTGATCTGCGTCGAGACCCGGATGCCGGAAAGGATCACCGGCCAGGCGAGCGGCAGGCGCACGCGGAACAGCAGCCGCACGCGGCCGAATCCCATGCCACGCGCCGCGTCCACCACGGCCGGGTCGACGCCACGCAGCCCGACGATCGTGTTGCGTGTGATCGGCAGAAGCGCGTAGAGCACCAGCGCGCACAGGACATTCGTCAGCCCCAGCCCGAACGGGCCGATCAGGATACCGAGCAGCGCGATCGACGGGACGGTCAGGAACGCCGCCGTCGTCGTGGTCGCCATCGCGCCGAGCCACCGCCGCCGGTAGGTGAGCAGGCCGATCGTCATTCCGACCAGCACGGCCAGTGCCATCGCCGCCAGGGTGAGATCCACGTGCAGGATCGCGTCGTTGACGACGTCGATCCAGTTCTCCCGGAGGTACTCCCACAGGCTCAGGGCGCCGCTCCTCGACGTCGCAGGACAGAAAATCGCCGACCACAGCCCAACATGCCCACGGGGTCCCTGTCCACAGTTCAATCAGTGATTGATTCGGTGATGGAAATATGGTGTGCTGCACGAATGCCCAGCACCGACGCCACCACGCGGGAACGATTGCTGACCGTCGCCGAGCGACTGTTGCTGGAATCCGGCTACGACGCGGTGTCCGTCCGCGCGATCAACAGCGCGGCCGGGATGAATCCGGCGGCCGTGCACTACCACTTCGGGTCGAAGGACGCCTTGATCGCCGCGCTGCTGGAGGCCCGGCTCGCGCCGGTGTGGCAGCGGCGGCTCGACGAGGTCACGGAGCGGCGGCGGGACGGCTGGGTGCCCACGGTGGCGGAACTGGTCGATCTCGTCGTGACACCCCTGGCCGGGCTGGCCGCGGACCCGGTCGGGCGCTTGCGGCTGCGGCTGCTGGCGCGGTTCGTGCGGGGGCGGCGGGAGCAGGCTTGGACTTCGAGCTGGTTCGCGCTGGGGCCGTGGATCGAGCTGCTGCGGGACGCGCGGCCGGAGCTGTCGAAGGCGGACGCCGCACACCGGTGGCTGCTCGCCTTCGGCCTGGTGCTGCAGTTCTTCGCCGACGAGATGCCGGGTGAGGTGCCGGCCGGGACGCTGCGCGCGTTCCTCGCCGCGGGTTTGGCGGGGTCATGACCGACGTCTTCGCGCCCGCGCGGCTGGGCCCGGTGCGGCTGCGCAACCGCATCGTCAAAGCCGCGACCTTCGAGGGAGCGACCCCGGACGCCGTGGTCACCGATCGGCTGATCGAGTTCCACCGGCGGGTGGCCCGCGGTGGCGTGGGGATGACGACGGTCGCTTACTGCGCGGTGTCCCCGGAGGGCCGCACCGACCGGCACCAGATCTGGATGCGCGAGGAGGCGGTGCCCGGGTTGCGCCGGCTCACCGACGCCGTGCACGCCGAGGGGGCGGCGGTGAGCGCGCAGATCGGGCACGCGGGGCCGGTCGCGAACGCGGCGTCGAACCGGTCGCCCGCGCTGGCGCCGGGGCGGTTCCCGAATCCGCTGGGGATGCGGATGACGCGGGCGGCCTCGGAGCACGATCTGGATCGGATCGTGCGCGCACACGCCACAGCGGCGCGAGTGGCGATCGAAGCCGGCTTCGACGCGGTCGAAATCCACTTCGGACACAACTATCTGGTCAGTTCGTTCCTCAGTCCCCGGTTGAACCGCAGGCGGGACTCCTACGGCGGATCGCTCGAGAACCGGGCCAGGCTGGCGCTGGAGATCGCGCGGGCGGTCCGGGACGTGGTCGGCGACCGGATCGCGGTGACCGCGAAGCTCAACATGGACGACGGGGTACCGGGCGGGTTCTGGCTGGACGAGAGCGTGCGGGTCGCGCGGTGGCTGGAGGCGGACGGGTCCGTCGACGCGCTGGAGCTGACGGCGGGCAGTTCGCTGCTGAACCCGATGTACCTGTTCACCGGGGACGCGCCGGTGAAGGAGTTCTCCGCGCAGTTCCCGCGGCCGTTGCGCTGGGGCGTCCGGGCGGCCGGCGGCGCCTTCCTGCGCGATTACCCGTTCCAGGAGGCGTACCTGCTGGACCGGGCACGCCAGTTCCGCGCGGCGCTGGACCTGCCGCTGATCCTGCTCGGCGGCATCACGCGGCTGGAGACGATGGAGCAGGCGATGGCGGAGGGCTTCGCGTTCGTCGCGATGGCGCGGGCGCTGCTGCGCGAACCCGATCTGCCACTGCGGCTGCGGTCCGGTGCCCGCTCGTTGTGCGTGCACTGCAACAAGTGCGTGCCGACGATCTACCGCGGGACGCACTGCGTACTGGAGGCTCGATGATCGCCGTGACGGGTTCCGCCTCGGGAATCGGTGCCGCTGTGGTGTCGGCACTGCGAGCGGAGGGGCACGACGTGACCGGCGTGGACCTGCGGGACGCGGAGGTGTGCGCGGATCTGAGCACTCCCGATGGACGGCAGCGCGCCATCGACGGGGTGCTGGACCGGTGCGAGGGCGCGCTCGATGGGCTCGTGCTGTGTGCCGGTCTGGGACCGCATACGCCGGATCCGGCACGCATCATCGAGGTGAACTACCGGGGTGCGGTCACGTTGCTGGACGGGCTGTTTCCCGCGCTGCGCACCGCGGCGGTGGCCGTGTCGTCGTCGGCCTCGACGATGGTGCGGTGGGCGGACAACCCGATCAGGCAAGGCACCGAGGCCGCCGCGCTGGCGGCCGCCGGTGAGTACCGGGGACAGCTCGCGTACGCGTGGTCGAAGAACGCGTTGACGGTGGCCGTGCGCAGCCGGGTGACCGAATGGGGCGCCGCCGGGGTCCGGCTGAACACCGTGGCCCCCGGCGCGGTCGACACGCCGCTGCTGGATGGCGGACTGGCCGATCCCCGCTACGGCGACGCGATCCGGAACTATCAGGCGCCGATCCGGCGGCACGGCAGGCCGGACGAGGTGGCCGCACTGATCGTCTACCTGCTCGGGCCGCGGGCCGGGTACGTCCACGGGGCCCAGTTCATGATCGACGGCGGGTCGGACGCGCTGATGCGGCCGGGCGACTTCTGAACGGCTCCTCGGGCGAAGCTCCGTCACTTCACCTGAAGCCGCAGATCCTGGACAAGATCGACGGACCCGAGTTCGCCGGACCATCGAACGAGACGTTCGTGATACCCCGGTGAAATCTCGAGCTCGTCTTCGTGGATCCGCGAACACATCGTGTCGAAGGCCGGCGAGAACTCACCGGCCTGCACCAGTTCGCGGGCGTCTCGGCTTGCGCGGGTGCGGCGGTCGAGCCCGCCTCGGTACTGTGACGTCGTATGACCGACCCCGAGATCGAGACCACCGCGGGCCTGGTCCGTGAGCTGTTGCGGGAGCAGCATCCGGACCTCGCGGGGCTGGCCATCCGCGAGGTGGCGGGCGGCTGGGGCAACCGGATGTGGCGTCTCGGGGACGAGTTGGTCGTGCGCATGCAACGGATGGACCCCACCCCTGAGCTCCAGTTCAAGGAGCGGCGATGGCTGCCTGTGCTGGCCCCGCGCCTACCGCTCCCGGTGCCGACCCCGGTGCGGTTCGGCGAACCGTCGGAGCGCTTCCCCAAGCACTGGACCGTGATGACGTGGGTTCCCGGCGAGCCGCTTGACCACGGCACGATCAGCCGCGGCACCCACGCGGCCGACACGCTGGCGGTCTTCCTCCAGGCGCTCCACGTGGAGGCGCCCGCCGGGGCACCGATCGCCACAGACCGCGGGGCCCATCCCGGGAACTGCACGGAGGGCTTCGAGAACTTCCTCCAGGCCGTCGCCCCTGACGACATCGCTGACGACGTCCGGGCCGTCTGGCACGACGCCGTCGCGGCCCCCGCGTGGGCGGGCCCGCCGGTGTGGGTGCACGGCGACCTCCATCCCGCGAACGTCCTCGTCTCGGACGGAACGCTCTCGGGCATCGTCGACTTCGGTGACATGTTCGCCGGCGATCCGGCGTGGGACCTCGCCGCCGCATGGGTGCTGCTACCCGCGGGCACGGCTTCACGGTTCTTCGACACGTACGCGCGAGCGGACGAGGCGGCGATCCGGCGCGCCCGCGGGCTGGCCGCTATGAAGAGCCTCTTCCTGATGCTGATGGGGCAGAACGGGGATCGTGGCCTCCCCGGCGGCAAGCCGCACTGGGGGTCTCTGGGCCGCGCGGCACTCGATCGCGTCCTGAAGGGCGTTTGATACACGCTTCGTCGAACGTCAGATCCATGACGGACAACAAGCTCACCGATCACTCAGGCCGCGACACTAGGGTTTGCGGGCGACGACCCCGGCGATGCACTGCTCGACCTCGTTGAGCGGGGTGAGTTTCGGCCCGTCCGGCCACCAGTGATCGCACAGCTCCAGGCCAGGTTCCTTGCCAGGACCGGAGGGCATGATCTCCAGTCCCTCGACGAAACTCGAAATCTCGCTTGCCGTGCGGAACCGGCCCGAGCCCATCGGGCTGTGCATGAACAGCTCTTCCATCTTCCGGGCGAGCTCGCTCAACCCGGGCTTCTCCGGATCGAAGAAGTGCGCGATGACGACGAACGAGCCGCTGGGCAGCGCGTCGATGTACTCGCGCATCAGGTCCGCGCCGTTGTCGGCGGTGTAGTGATGCAGGGTGCCCACCTGCAACAAGGCCAGCGGACGCGAGAAGTCGAGGTGCTCACGAACCACCTCGTTGGCCAGGAGCCGCCCGGGCTGGAAAATGTCCTCGGCGACGAAGTGCGTGTTCGGGTTGTTCTCGAGGATGGCCCGGCCATGGGCGAGCACCACGGGATCGTTGTCGACGTACACCACCTGCGTGCCGGCGTTGACCCGCTGGGCGATCTGGTGGGTGTTCTCCGCCGTCGGCAGTCCCGAACCGCAGTCGAGGAACTGGGTGATCTTCCCTTGCTGGGCGAGGAAGCGCACGGCCCTGGTCAGGAAATTGCGGTTGGACCACGCCAGATCCCGGACTTCGGGCGCCTTGGTCGCGACCTGCCGCAGCACCTCACGGTCGATCTCGTAGTTGTCCTTGCCGCCCAGCGCGGCGTCGTACACACGGGCGATGCTCGCCCGGGTCGGGTCCACCCCGACCGGAACCGAACTCGGCGCGGTGTACCCGGACTCGAACGACGGCATTTCCCACCCTCACAACCGAACGCCGGCAAAGACAGACCATTACGTCAGCGATTCACCCACTGTACGCAACCACCGACCGAAGGTCATCTCGGCTCGTTGGTCCGTGACGCTCCGTCGGCACCGGCCGCGGCCCAGGAGATCAGCTTGCCCATGTTGGCCACATAGGTGCCGGTGCTGATCACCGGCGGCCGCTCCTTCGGCCGGTACGGCGGCTCCTCGGGCGGGGTGAGCGGATCGTAGGGCGAGGTGTCGTACAGGTCGCCCACGTGCTTGCTCATATACGCCTTTCCGGCGTAAGGCGTGGCAGGCGAAGGACCGCGATACGGGTTGGTGATCGCGTCCGCCGGGGTCAGCCAGTAGTCGTTGCCGCCCAGCCCGTCGGCCAGTGCCTTCGCCTCCGCGTCCGACACGACCGGCAGCTGTGACGGCGCGCCGAGAAAGAGGTCGCCGAGCTGAGGCTCGCGCGGGGTGAAGTAGCGAGGGAGCGGGACCGCGACGCCGCTGAGCGGCGAGCGCGCCTTCAGGTCGGCGACCTGCGCGGGGGTGAGCGCCCGCAGTTGCTCGTAGGTGGCGCGCAGGGCCGCGGTGTCGATCACGCGGCCGCCTGAATAATGGCTCAGCGTCGCGCGGTGGTCGTTGTCGGTGTAGTAGGCGCCGTTGCGGACGTTCGAGCCGAAGCGGTGGACGAACCGCGCCCGGTTGGTCTCCAGATCCACGAAGGTGGGATGGGTCCGCCCGGCCAGCAACGGGTTCTCGGCGTGCTGCCGCGCGGTGAGCGGGCAGCTGTCCAGCCACGCGATGGCTTCGGGGACACGGTCGAGGAACACTCGATCGCCGGTGAGCCGGAAGTAGTGGAACAGCTGCTGCACATTGGTCTGCGTGGTGTGCGTGGCCAGTGCGCGGGGTTCATAGGATCGCGCACCCGCCGGGGCACCCGCCGGCCTGCCGCCCGAGGCCCTGGCCAGGTGCTGCAACGCCCAGCCCGCCTGCGGCCCCGGCTGCTGCAGGCGGCGCAGGCAGTCCATCGCGCGCCGGATCGGCCCGGCCAGCCCCGGCTTGTCCAAAGTGGACATGCACATCAGCAGGAACTTGATGTTCTCGCCGAGGACGTCGTCGTTGAAGGTGACGTGGCCGGTGTAGTCACCGTCCTCCATACCGTGCCGGATGCCGGCGGGTAGCCACGGCGGCCGCACCTCGGGCCACGGCGTGTCCTTCACGGCCCCTTCGAACCGGGGGAAACGCTGTGGCCAGCCGCCGTCGGCGATCCCTCCGCGGATCTGCGCCCTCACCACGAAGCGCAGGGCACGATCGAGGGCCGCGCCGAATCGGTGATCGCCGCGTTCCAGGTAGAGGCGCAGGATGAGCTGGGCGGCGGAGGACGTGCCCGCGTCGTCGAAGGTCGCGTTGCCGTAATAGTGCTGGAACTCCTCCAGCCGCCAGCCGTTCGCGCCGACGGTGTCGTACCACCCGCGCAGCGACTTCGTACCCGCGAAGTCGTGCACGTAGTTCCAGCCGCCGACCGGCAGCTGGGCGGCCGCCAAGGCGAGGCCGGTACGAGAGGCGGCGCGGTAGAAGGATTCGTCACCGGTGGCGTGGTAGGCGTCCAGCAGGCTGTGCCCGATCGACGGCGTTCCCGGCGGCTGCACCCAGCACATGGTGCGGTTGGCCGCCATCTCACCCCAGGTCTGGGACAGATCGGGCAGATAGCTCCAGACATAGGCGCCGCGATAGGAGAGCTGTTCGTCGAAGAACGCCGCGGCCCGGCGCATGGCCGCCGGGATTCCCGGCACGGCGGCCTGAACGGTCTGGTGTCCACCCACGAGGACGGCCACCGGCACAGCGGTGGCGAGGAGTCCGAAGCTGCGGCGCGTAAGGCTCATGATCGCTACTCGATTCACATATCTGAACGTCGTCCACACTTGTAAACGCATCGTGATAGCTGGGAGCGCTCCCGTCAAGCCCGGATCGTCCGCCTGGAGCAATATCGGCGAATCACGGTGCGGCCGACCTCACGATTCATCAGTGTGAACCGGGAATCGGCGATCGAGGGTTGACGTGACGCCGGTTCGTTGGTCTCCTGTTCTCGGCGCTTCGCCATCGGATCCGAATCAATCCTTTTAGGACATTCTGTTTTCTTCATCGACCGCAAGGAGGCGGCGTGATGAATATGCGTCCTTCTCGATTAATTTCGATTCTGACTTTGACCGTGCTCACTTCGACGACCATGGTGACCACAGGCGCGAATGCGGAAATCTCCGCGCAGGCGGCACCGATCGGCTGGGCGAGCCAGAACGGGGGCACCACCGGCGGCGGCGGCGCGTCGCCGATCACGGTGACCTCGGCATCCGCGCTGAGCTCCGCGATCAGCGGAACCACCGCGGCGGTGGTGCGGGTCTCCGGCACCATTTCCTGCTCCGGCATGCTCAAGGTGGGATCCAACAAATCCATTCTGGGCAATGCCGGCGCGACGATCGACGGCTGCGGCCTGACCTTGAGCGGATCCAAGAACGTGGTGATCCAGAACCTGTCCTTCCGGGACTGGGACGACGACGCGATCAACATCGAAAAGGCTTCGACCAACGTGGTCGTCGACCACAACACGTTCACCAACGGATACGACGGCGCCGTCGACATCAAGCGCGCTTCGGACTACATCACGGTGTCCTGGAACCGCGTGCACGGGCACGACAAATCGATGCTGCTCGGACACAGTGACGACAACGGAAGCCAGGATACCGGCAAATTGCGGGTGACCTATCACCACAATTACTTCGACGGCTCGGGGACACGGCATCCGCGCGTGCGATTCGCCAATCCGGTGCACGTTTTCAACAACTACTATCGGGACAACGAGTACGGTGTCGCGTCCACCTGCAACGGTGGCGTTCTCGTCGAGAACAACCACTTCGACAACGTCGACGAACCGACGCTGGTCGGCTACGCGGGTTCACCGGCGGGCACCCTGGTGCAACGCGGGAACCTCTTCACCGGATCCGGTTCACCTGAGGCGAGCGGAACGGTGGCCAGGATTCCGTACTCCTACAGCCTCGAATCCGCGAGCACGGTGAAAAGCAGTGTGACCGCCGGAGCGGGAGCGGGCAAGATCCGGCCCTGACCGGCCGCCGCCCCGGAGCCCGCAGGCGCCGGGGCGGCATCTCGTCATTCCCGGACGACGACGTCCTCTTCGTAGATCTCTTCGTGGCCCGCTTCATCCGTGGAGATGATCAGTGTGCGTGATTCTTCGGCGTCCTGTTCCGGGTTCGTCATCTCTCGCCTCCATGATCATCGGGTCCGGACCGCGCGGACGCTACCGAATACCTGTCACGCGGGCCACATGAAGCAGCGCGGAGGCGGTCTGCCGATGTCGCGCCAGCAGGGTTTCGCGGCGTCGGGCTTCGGGGAGCCGCTATCCGCCGGTCTCCACGGGATAGATGAGGTGCGTGACCTTCTTCCCCTGGATGACCTGGGGATCACCGAATCCCAGCGGAGCGGTGCCGAGCGTGTCCACGAAACGGACTCCGTCTCCGAGCATGAACGGCACGAGGTCGACGCGGATCTCGTCGAGCAACCGTTCTTCCAGCGCTTCGCGGGCTACCACGCCCGGACCCACGCCGACGTTCTTGTCCCCGGCGACCGCCTTGGCCCGGTCGATGGCGGCCTTGACGCCACCTTCGGTCACGAAGACGAACTCGGCGCTTTCGGGAGCCCAGCCTTCAGGCACCGAATGAGTGACCACGAAGACCTGCACGTTCATGGGGTGCTGCCCGCCCCACCCGTTCATACCGTCGAACTGGTTCCGCCCGACCACCAGCGCCCCGTAACCCTCGATCATGTCGCGGACATAGGCGGCGGACGCCTCGGAGACCTTGTACGACCGGCCGGGCGACGCGGTGGGCACCTCGACCTCGCCGGCACGGCACCACGCGAAAAGGTATTCGAACCCCCCGTTCTCCGGACCGGCGATGAAACCGTCCAGCGACACCGACGCCTGCGTCACCACCTTTGACATGAGAAATCCCTTCTGGCGCACTGAATCGAGGCTCCTCGACCGCTCGACACTGGCACCGCGACCGGCCGCTGTCCACTTCTCCCGTGCTCGACAAGATCGCGACCACACTGGATACCGCCCACCTCGGGTACACGTATGCCGCTACTCAAAGGGCCCGGACCGTCAGGCACGAACGCGTGACTAGCCGAGACTGGCTCGCACCTCTTTCGCTTCCTTCAAACGCGGTGCGTACGCGGGGTCGGCCGCGGCGAGTTGTTCGAAGAGGTCGACTGCCTGTTGAGCGGGCTGCCTCGCCTCGTCGTTCCGGCCCGCGCCGATGAGGAACCTCGCCAGCAGGAGCGCGGCTTCGGCCAGTTGCGGCCGGTAAGCACCGCCACCGTCCAGAAGTGCCTGATAGATGTCTCGCACTTCCCTCTGCGCCGCCGCCGCGTCAGCGGCTTTCCCCGCTGCGGAGAACCGGTACGCGAGGTTGTTCAACGCCCACGCCAGGCCGGGCTTGTCACCGAGTTGCCGATAGACGGCGACCCCGTCACGCGCCGCCTGGATCGCCTCCTCGTGCAGACCCGCCTGCTGCGCGAACGATCCCAGGATCACGTACGCGGTCGCCAAGGCCGGTCGTTGCGCCGGATCCGCCGAGGCCAGCTCCCGGTACAGATCCCGGCTCTCCCGCTGCGCCACCACCGCGTCCAACGCCCTGCCCGCCGCCGAATTCCGGTAGCCCAGGTTGTTCAACGCCCACGCCAGGCCGGGCTTGTCCCCGAGTTGCCGGTAGACGGCGACCCCGTCACGCGCCGCCTGGATCGCCTCCTCGTGCAATCCGGCCTGCTGCGCGAACGATCCCAGAACGACATGGGCCAAGGCCAATGCCCGTCGTTGCGCCGGATCCACCGCGGCCAGCTCCCGGTACAGATCCCGGCTCTCCCGCTGCGCCACCACCGCGTCCAACGCCCTGCCCGCCGCCGAATTCCGGTAGCCCAGGTTGTTCAACGCCCACGCGAGGTCGGCTTTCTGCCCGAGTGCGCGGAAGCGGTCGATGGCGTCCTTCGTGACGGCGATCGCTTCGTCGTGCTCACGCGTGTTGGTCAGGAACGAGCCCAGGACGACGAGCGAACGTGCCAGGTCCGAGGCGCCACCGGACCGCGCCAGCGACCGCCACAGGTTCACCACCTGACGTTGCGCCACCACCGCGTCGGTGGCCTTGCCCGCCCTGGACACTTCGTTCGCGAGTCTGCCCAGCCGTCCGGCGAGGGTCACCATCCCGGCCCGTTCGTCCGGCCTCGGCTCGTAACCGGGTTTCGGCCACTCCGTCGTGGTGACCGGGCCACCGGTCAAGGCCTTGCGCAAGAACCGGCCCTCCGATGGCCGGACGACGGCGGGATCGGCCTTGCCGTCGCCGTCGTAGTCCGCGGGTGCCGGCAGATCACCGGGCCGCCCGAGGCTCGTCGTCCGCTCCGGTCCGCCGGTGGAGGGCCGCACGGTCCACGTGCCGTCCTCGGGCCGCCAGAACGCCGTGTCCTCCTTGCGGTCTCCGTCGTAGTCGGCGTTGACGGCGATCTTCGGCGGCACGGGATCCACCGGGCCGCCGACGTCGGCCGTGGGATGGATCGTCTTGGTGACCAGCCACAGGTTCCGCACCTGATCCCGCACGTCCGGCAACGTCTCGTCCGCGCCTTCCTTGCGGGCCTTGAACGCGACCGTGTACCGCTCGTTCAGTTTCGCCAGCCGGCTTCGGCCGTCCTCGGCGAGACAGGCGAGCAGCGGGTCATCGGTCCGGATGCCCTCGGGTTTGCCACAGGGATTGTCCCGAGCGGACAGCAGTTCCTGCTTCCAGGCCGGAAGGCCGCCCGCGAGATTCGACGCGGCGGTCTCGTAGATCCGGGACAGCTGATCAGGCACGATTTCGTCCGCGGCGTTGGCGAAGATCCCGAACGCGCCGTACAGCAGGCCGCGCAACTCCTTGTCCGATCGCAGCGACTGCGGAAAGCCGAGTTCGGTGTAGGTGCGCAGCAGCCGTGCCTGCATGTTGAGCGCGGCGCCTCGATTGGCGGTCTTGAGGTACTTCGCGTTGTCGAGGTAGTAGGTGGTCCTGTTCTGGTTCAGGAACGTGGTCATCCGGTTCGCGGCGTCCTGCTCGGTCTCCGGCCGCTCGCCGATCCGCACATTCGTGTCGAACGCTTGGTGCAGACCGGTCTTCCAGCCCTTCACGACCTCCTCGAACTGGTTCGGCCGGTTCGTGCAGTAGGCGGGCCCGTTGTGGATGTCCTTGCAGTACTGGAGCTGCATCCCCTTCTTCACCGTGGCGGTGCCCCAGCGGCTGGGCAGCGGAGGCGCGTCGGACCATTGCAGCCCCTGGCTGAAGGTGACCTCGAGATCGCCGTAGGTCCACTTCTCCGTGCAAGGCACCGGCCTGGGGTCGGCTTCGCAGAGATCGGTGCGCTCCACCACGCGCTCGCCGACGAACCTCGAGTACCAGCAGACGCTGTAGTGCGGCGGGGTCACGTGCACGTTCCTGGCGAGCATCTGCGCCGGGCCGAGCATACGTCCCTTCATTTTGTCCGGTGTCTCGATGTACTCGTCGAGATTGCCCGAATCGCATTTCATCGCCTTGGGAAGGCCGTCGAGGCCACTGCGCTCGATGAGCGCGGCCTGGGCAGGTCCACCCCAGAGGTTGTAGGCACCCTTGGTGACGTCGTGTTCCCGGTTCTGCGCCTCGTCGATCAAGCCGTTCAGCGTGGTTCCGTACTCGTTCAGCAATCCGGCGAACAAGGCATTGACCCCGCCGTCGGCCTTCGGAGTGTTGAACGTCTTGGCCGCTTCGAGGATCGCGCGGCCTTGGCCGATGACATGCCCTGGCCGCTCCCACCGGGTCCCGGGCTGCCCCGGCGGATTCGTGCCGGGTTTGTTGGCCCAGTTCGGATTCTGCGCGGAAAGCAGGGTGTACGCGGTGGCGCCGATCTTCCACATTTCGGGGTTGCCGGTCGGGCCGACCTCGGGCACTTCCCGATTCCATCCCTTGCGGGTCATGAGCCGGGACAGGTACCGGATCACGCCGAATGTCCCGAAGTCACGCAGGTTCTGCAGAACCGAACCGTCCTCAGTGGACGTTCGTTCGGACGGCACGTAGGCACC
Source organism: Amycolatopsis sp. NPDC058340 (assembly GCF_042723975.1). NCBI lineage: Bacteria > Bacillati > Actinomycetota > Actinomycetes > Pseudonocardiales > Pseudonocardiaceae > Amycolatopsis > Amycolatopsis sp. NPDC058340. The sequence goes on from NZ_JBHXIB010000031.1 coordinate 33,958, forward strand.
CTCGGACTTCGGCAGGTCGACGCCGGCCGGGTGGAACTCCTCTTCCGCCTGCTTGTACATGTCATAGGTGAACTCGTCGCCGGGGTGGTAACGCAGGTAGTCGATCTTCGAATCGGCCTGCTTCCACGCGTCCTTGGCGTACAGGCCGGCCAGTGCCGCGGTGACGTTGACGCCGACGTTGTCCACGCGGTCTTCGATCCGGGTGAGCTGACCGGCGACGTCCGTCAGGTTGTTCTTCACCGTGGTCACGTCACCGGTGAGCCGTTCCAGCTGGCCGACGATATCGGTGTACATCGCGCTGAGCCGCCGGTCGATGGCGTCGAAGCGCTCGTTCATGTTCTCCTTGAGCTCGTCGAGCTTCTTGTGCAGTGCCTCGATCTCCTTGAGGATCAGCTCCTCGACACTCGGCCCGGCCGAGGCGAACAGGCCCACCAGGGTGCTGACGGCGCTGAGCACGTTGCCGGTGAAGGCGACCGTGGCCATGGAGAACACCGCGTCGATGGCTTTGAACGCGGTGATGCACTCGTTGACCGCGGTGGCCACCTGGAGCGCGCCGCTGGCGAAGGCCTTGAGGTCCCGTTCGGCACCAGGGTCACCCACCGCCCCGAGGAAGAACGCGTAGCCGTCGAGAGCGCTCTTCGCACCGTCGATCCACTTCTGGCGTTCCTTTTGCTCGGCTTCCAGGTCTTCCTTGGGCTTGCCCGGTTCCGGCTTCGCGTTCTTCAGTTCGTTGAACCAGAGGTTGCGCTGATCCACCGTCTTCCGGATGGTGTCGGCCATCGCCTCGTCGGTCACGATCCGGAGCTTGTCCGGCTTGGTCTGCACCTCCAGGAACGGCTCGATCTTCAAGTGATGCCGGAGCACGGTGGTGTTGCTCAACTGCACGGCGGAGGCCTTCGCGCTGATGCCGATGTCCTTACCCGCGCCGTCGTCCCAGGCCGCGGTGAACTTGGCATCGCTCCGTGCGGTCTTCCCGACGCCGGACCACACCGAGGCCTGAGCCGACTCCAAGCCCGCCCGCCACGACGAGATCTGCAGCGCGCTCTCCAGCCGGTCCTTGACCGACCCGGTCGGCGGTACGACGTCGCGTGCGATCAGCGCCGCCAGCAGTTTGCCGACCTCGGGACCGCGCACGGCCGCGTCCGGCACCGTATGCAGCACGGACAGCGCCGCGCCCGCGATCTCGTGGTCCTCGGTGAGCGAAGTCCGCTCCGGCAGGGCGTCGTGGATAGCGCCCTGGACCAGTTCGAAGTGATCGGTCAAGGTCTTCTGGTCGGCGCCCGGATGGGTGGCGTGCCAGTCGAGCAGCTCAGCGCTGGCCACCAGATGCTTGGTGTAGGTCTTCGTGTCGTCGATGGTGCGGACGTAACCGGCGAGCAGGACGTCGGCCAGTTTCGCGGTGTCCACGACGGATGCCTCGGCGACCGCCGGAGGAGCGGTGACGAGCGTGATCCCGGTCGTCACCGCCACGACGGCGGCGAGCAACCGGCGTCCAGGACGGACCCCCATGCGTTTCCCCCTGTGCTGACTGCGGACTCGAGCACACACAGCTTGCTGTGGTGATCAACTCCGGGGCCACACCGATGGGACGGCAGAGCGGGCGACGTTCCACGCACGAACGGGCAGGACCATCCGGCTCCACGTTCGACCGAGTGACCTCTCCGGATTCGCCTTCGAACGGACGATCCGGCGGCTACGCCCACGGCGGCACGGATCCTTTAGCCGACCTGGCCACTGTGGACGACCCGTCGCAGGGACACGGGCGGCGCCGTGGCAGCGCTGCAACGAGCCGTCGGCGAGCGAGAACACTGTTCAAGCCGGGGTGACACAGCTCACCGTGCAGTGGAACTGCCCGCGGAGCAAAGTGCGGAAGCAGGAGAAAGGATCACGGACACCCATGTCGGCCACTGAAATGACAAAAGCGCCGATCGAAATGATCGGCGCTTTTCGCGTTGTACCCCCGACGAGGTACGTACAGCAACCACGCGCCGTCTCAGCCCTCTGAGCTGCGACTTTCCGCCACCCTGAGGATCAACCGACTCCGCCGAGACCGCGGTGGAGCCGCGTCATGAACAGCGTCCGCCTCTCCCTCTGGATTCAGTGCAGCTGTACCGCCTTGGTTGCCCTCGGCGCGGCCTACGCCTCCTACGTCCACGGACGGCAGTTCGCGCTCCGGTTCGGCGCGGACACGATGACCGCCTCGATCTGGCCGCTCATCGTCGATGGCCTCCTTACCACCGCCACCGTCGAACTCTGGAAGCCCAGTCGCGACGGCTCCAGCCGGTGGCCAGCCTGGTCCGCGTTCATCTTCGGCATCTCACTATCGCTCTGCGCGAACATCGCCTCCACACCCGTGACCAGCGCGTTTGGCGTCGCCGTCACCGCCTGCCCACCCCTTGCCCTGCTGCTGGCCGTCGAACTCCTCAACCGAGCACTCAAACGCCACCGCACCGAACTACCAATGCCCTCACCCGCCGACCGCATTCACACGGAACCCGAATCTCTCACGCCAACTCCGGTCGTCTCTCGGCCGACCACACCAGACCCGACGGACCGGCCGTCCAAACCCACCGCCGAACAACTGATGTGAACCCACTACCAGCGTGAGCACACCCAAGGCCGAACACCCACCGGCGCCGAACTCGACCGCATCGCCGGAACCCATAACTACGGCCGCCGCATCCTCCGAAAATGGCGAAAAGAAGGCACACTCCCACGCACAACCCCAGCCAACCCCGAACCGCACCCGCCACGCGAAACACCGTCCGGGTCCCAAACGACAACACCAACGAACCCACGTTCACAAGCAGAGACCCTGGAGCGAGAACTCACCGGATCGATGCTCTGAGATTCGAGCCAACGTCGTGATCAGCTGAGGACATTACGACAACCAAACTGAACAAAACCAGCAGTATGACCTTCAAAGGACCAGGTCAGTAAGTGTCGTCCCCGCGCGAGCGGGGTTGGTCCGACGTACGTCGGATCGACGTCACCTTCGTAGTCGTCGTCCCCGCGCGAGCAGGGTTGGTCCGCAGTACGGGTACAACGCCGCCGTTGAGACGGCGTCGTCCCGCGCGAGCGGGGTTGGTCCCGCGAACCCGACGCTCAACCAGCTGAACTACGGGTCGTCCCCGCGCGAGCGGAGTTGGTCCCAACTATGGCGCCGCGATCCACGGAACCGCTGCGCCATCCCCGCGCGAGCGGGGTTGGTCCGTAACGGTGGAACTGACCCACGATTTCGACTACGTCGTCCCCGCCCGAGCGGGGCTGATCCCGCCGAACTGGAGTTCGCGCCACGAACCCACCGGTTCTCCCCGCGCAGGCGGGGCTGGTCCGTAGTCCACCACGAGGGCTTGAGTCCCTGGTGGCCGTCCCCGCGCTGGCGGGGCTGCTCTCGTCGGAAAGCTCGTCGTCGGCGAGATCTCGGCGCCATCCCCGCGCAAGCGGGGATGGTCCGGCGGCTCGCATTTCGACCAGGATCGCGACCAGATCGTCCCCGCACGTGCGGGGTTGGTCCCTGGAGCTTGTCCGCCGGGGCGATCCCAGTTTCGTCGTCCCCGTGTCAGCAGGGCTGGTCCGACTATGCCCTCACCACACGCCGGGCACGTAGCTTCGTCCCCTTGTAGGCCGGGGTTGGTCCCTCGCCAGCGTCGACCCGGCGCTGGTAGATCCGTCGTCGCACGCGAGAGGGGCTAGTCCGATTCCTAAACACGAAGCAGCCCAGGCCGGGCAGTCTGAGCCTGTACTCCCCGCTCGGACTCGATCCAAGAACCCCTCCGGTTAACTGGTACGAGTCCTTTCGAGTCGACCTCAGTCGGTCTAGCTGGGATGTTTGCGATTGCTCATGCTCTCAGTCGACGTCAGACGACCTCGTTTGACGTGCAATTTCGCCCTTAAACGCCCCTAGTTCCTGGCGAAGCAGCCAGCCAGACCTCCCGCTCAGGGATTGCGATCAGGTACGAAGCTGACCAGACTGAACAAGATTCGCCGGCATGACCTTCAAACACCCAGGTCAATTAGTGTCGTCCCCGCGCAGGCGGGGTTGGTCCGCGGTGCAGGCGGGCCAGTTCGGTGCCGCCGTGGTCGTTCCCGCGCAGGCGGGGCTGCTCCCAGCTCGCGGCCGATCGCGTCGGTGTATGTGCCGTCGTCCCCGCGCAGGCGGGGTTGGTCCATGGCTGTAGTGGTCGGACACGATCTGTCGGGTGGTCGTCCCTGCGCAGGCGGGGTTGGTCCGTCGGTGCCTCCATCGAAGAAGCGTTCGGCGAAGTCGTTCCCGCGCAAGCGAGGTTGGTCCCCGGCTCGGGTTCACCTTGACCGATTACGGCCAGTCGTCCCCGGGCGGGCGAGTTTGGTCCAGACATCCACCCGGCTTTGCCGACGGCGGAGTCGTCGTCCCCGCGTAGGCGGGGTTAGTCCAATGATCAACAAATCGCTCATCGGAGGTGGCGCGTTCTCCCCTCGCGAGCGGTGCTGGCCCGAACCCCACCGCCCAGGAAGGGCACAACAGTTGGCTCTCCCCGCACAAGCAGGGGCTGGTCCCTCATTGTCCCGCAGCGCGGCGTAGGTGTACTTGCACTCCCCGCGTGAGCGGGGTTGGCCCGGGCGCGGACAAGACAACCATCCGGCGGAGTTGTGCCCCCCACGCAAGCGGGGCTGGTCCCGCCGTCACCTGCCGTTCAACGCCTCACGATGGTCGTCCCCGCACGAACGGGGCTGTTACCCGGATGCACGGCATCTTCCTCCCGAATCGGGCGTCGTCTCAGCACGAGCGGGGCGGTCCTTAAGCCGGTCAGCAGCCGCCGGGCCCGACGTGTGCTCACGTAAGCGAAGGTAACGCTAACCGCATTACGAACGACTGAAGGTCGATCCGAGGAGGTGGGTGAGATGACCGAAGCAACATCGGCTACCAGGACTGAGCCCCGGTTGCGCGACGTGGCGTATCACCACGAACCGTACTGGGGCCCTGGGCGTGGTGAATGGATCAAGAGCCTGCTGTTGTTCTTCGACGGGATCGCGCTGCTCGTGCCCGACTACATGTACGAACGGCCACTGTTCACCGACCCGACGTTGGCCCAGCCGCTCGCCGAAATGGGTCTACTGCATCGCCTCAGTCCAGAAACCCTCGTCGATCAAGCGACTGCTGAGGCGCTCACCGATCTGCTCGATAGGCTTATCAGCGCTGGCGCATTCGACGATCTGGACCGAGACACCGCCTTCGCAGAACTGTCTCATTCACGGCTTGGTGGCACCGCTGACGCTGGCTTGACCGAGATCATCCTCGAGCAACTTCGCGACCGAGGACTTGCCCGTGACAGCAAAGACGGCGTGTCCATTCCGCTCCACCCAGCCGTACGTGCCTTCGTGCTCGTCGTACTCCCACAACTCCTGCGCACCCCTGCTGAAGCTGCTGGCTACGCACTTCAGCCAGTCAGTGCACGAGCACGCCATCTCCAAGCTCTACTCGACACGCTGGACATGCCGACGCTTCCGACCGTTGGACATGGCATCGCGCTCGACCTTGAGCAGGTCACTCTCGACTTGACACCAGTAGCTCTCGACGAAGTTCTTGATTTCCGCCGTCAGCACGGTGCCGAACACCGCGCCTACATCCGTGATCTCCGCAATTTTGTTCGGGATCTGGCATCACTTGACCACAATGCTCGAGAGCAGGCATTCGCGGACCGTCGGGAGGCACTTGCGGACGCCGCAGAGGAGCTTCGGCGCCTCGCCCGGAAATCTTGGCGGCGACCCCTTGCCTCCTTTGGGCTCGGCATCGCTGGAAGCGCAATCACCCTTGCATCCGGTAATCCCATCGGTGCTGCGCTCGGTGCCGCCAGCGCCTTCCTTGGCCTCCGACGACAAGCGGACCCCGGCAGCGCCTACACCTACCTGTTCCGCGCGCAAGACCGGCTAGCCCGCAGTTGAGTGACATCAAGGTCCAGAACCACCTGTGCGTCATGTCTGGACAACTACGGCCACCCGCGCAGCGACGACTTGAGCCTGCCAAGGTCGCACCCCACGCGACACGCCGACCCACGATGATCGCAGCTTCCAGGCTAGAACAGCCGTTGGTACGGCCCGACTACCGCGGCGCCCTCAACGTCGTCGCCGACGTCGATACCCTCAACCTGCTCAACACCCAGCTCATGTACGGATGCCTGCTCACCACTGGCCGCGTCGCCGACGCCGTTACTGAAGGCCGCCTCCCCGGCAACAACCTCCGCAAACTCATCCTTACCGACGACTTCAACCCCCAACTCGACATCGTCACCGGCATCTTCGCTCGCCCCAGCGAAGCCCAGCGCTGCGCCGACGACCACCCGCTCAACGCACTATGGAACGCCTTCGCAGCCGCTTCCCCTGCCCAAGCGAACGCGTAACCGCTGCGAAGTAGCCTACATGAACGACCTTGTCGGCCCGTGCTCAATTGCCCCTAACCCAGGCTTCGCCGTACATCTCAATTTCCACTACTATGATCTCCAAAACCCAGGTCAGGAAGTAGCGTCCGCTCGCAGGCGGGGTTGGCCCCTTCGAGCAGACCATGGACGTGCACGCGATCCAGCCGTCCCCGCGCAGGCGAGGTTGATCCGGACGGCCAGCTTGCTGCACGGCCGTGTCCGATGTCGTCCCCCGCCGGGGGGGGTGGTCTGTCCTTTCCTCACAAGATATTCCGATTGGAGACGTGGTCCCAGCGCAAGTGGGGTTGGTCCCCAGGTCGGCGTCATCACCAACTCGTTGGGCTAGTCGTCCCCGCGCAGGCGGGGTTGGTCCCATCGCCTCACCGGCAGTCAGGTCCGTGTTGTCGTCGTCCCCGCACAGCCGGGATTGATCCGCTGGCGTGCGCGGCCGGCGGACTGCTCGACGGCCCACGTAGGTGGGATTGGTCCTGTGACGTAGGCGGCGCCGACGCCGGACGCGATGTCGTCCCCGCGCAAGCAGGGCTGGTCCATTAATCACGCGTCCGGCGCGGAGGCGATCAGGTCCTCTCCGCGAGAGCAGAGCTGGCCTCCCGACGGCGAACAAGTCCGAACGGCCCGCCGAGTCCTTCCTGCGCGAGCGGGCTGGTCAGTATCATGCGGACCCGTGGTCGACTTTGCGACAGTCGTCCCCGCCCAAGTGGGGTTGGTCCTGTAATCGACGGGTGCATGTTCCGGGGCTTGCGTAAGCTCCCGCACAAGCGGGGCTGATCCGGCCAAGGGCTTGCTCACGGGACCCGAGGCGAAGCCGTCTCCGCACAAGCGGGGCTGGTCCGCACCGCGCTATCCGGCCTCGAACGTGAACACGGCGTCCCGGCGAGATGACAGGGATACTAGCCGGGCACGGCCTAGTCGAGCTGCCTGCGGGTGAGACCTTCACGGAAGCCGTCGATGTCGGGGAACAATACCCGTCGGCGCCGGTTGTACGTGCGCTTGAGGGGATCCCTGAGCTTGTCCTTGACGGCGGCCGGAATGACGATCGCACAGAAGGGAAGGCTGGCAGGACGCCCCGGCCCTTTTTCAGTGGTCAAGAGCTTACCCAGCTTTTCGTTTCCCGGCGCAGGTCCGATCGGGTTCAGGCCCAAGACACCAGGCGCAGTGTGCCGCTTCGGCACCGCACTACCGAGGAAGAAACCCTCTTGAGCCTTCATCCGCTCATCCGGGAGCGCTGGGAAGACCCTGAACATCTGCTTGTCTTCCGCAGATCTCTCCAGCGCCTGCGCGTAGGAGGCTCCCAGCGGGTTCGCCAGCGTGCCCCACGTTTGGTTCTGCTCCCCGTGCTGAAACGTCTCGTACCATTCCGTTTTGGTGACGTCGAACGCGAACAGCACGCCGGCGCTTCGACGCACTTTTCCGTACTGGTCCGGCTTGTGCTGTTCAGTCGCGAACCAAAGGGCAGTCATCGGGTTGGCAGTCACGTCGACCAAGCGCGTCGGGACCCCATGGTGCTGCAAGACCGCAAGCATATGCATGTCGGTGGCCGAAGGACCGAGGTCACGCCCCAGTCCCCATCGACGTGCCTCCTCGAGGACCTGCAGTTCACGCTCTCGGACCCTCCCCTCGGTGACCTCACCACCTTCGTTCTCGAGTTCGCGAAACAAGGAGGCGCTGAGATCCCAAGAGGCGTCGTTTTGGCCCCTCCAACCGTAGGTCCGCTCCTGACCGAGCAGCGCGATATGGCTGATAATCCTGAACAGCTGATGCGGTGTGTCGACTTGAATACCCCATCCATGGGCAAGCCAGTTGTCGAACGCTGGAGGCTTCACGAATCACACTTTAGGGTCGCTCGCTATCTTGAGCCACAAGCTCGTCGAAGTCGGTACCCATGTTCGTATACCGATTCCGCATTCTCGATCCCTCCGGCTGCCGGCCGGGTACGTGTTCGACAGTCGACATCGTGGATCGCGACGAGTGACTGCAGACGGTGCTGACCGACGGCGCGCTCCGCCTCGGTCGGTTCCTTCAACCTAGGAAGCAGCCGAGGCGGAGCGGCAAAGGGCCGGCGAACAGCCAGGATCGAAGTTCACGTAAGGGCGTGAGCAGGCCGAAGAACCCAACGCAAACCGGGCCCCTCACGCCTCCCGCCGAAACGTCGGTCGCGGCAGGTGGTGACGAGCAGAGGGCGCAGTATCCATCTCGACGCAGCGGCCTCCCCATACAAACGGAGCTGGCCCGCCACCGCGGACTCGCGTCCGTGCCCCGGTTAGCTGCTCCGCAAGCGAACTCGAACCCGCGAGCGCAAGCGGGAAACGGTCCCAGAGCCACAACTGAGCGGGTCGGCATCCTCCCCATACCCACTCGAACACCGATCAGCACCCTGGGGTTCGATCCAACCTCGTAATCAGCATGAGGACATGACGACAACCCAGCTAAACACAACCGGCAGTACGAGCTTCAAGGAGCCATGCCAATTAGTGTCGTCCCCGCGCGAGCGGGGTTGGCCCAGATGCGTGGACAATCGTGCTCGTCGCGCACTGCCGGTTACGCCGAAAGAGCTAGTTCACCTCGGCCTTCAGACCACGACACGAAGGGGTTTGTCCCTGTGCAAGCAGGGTTGATCCGCTGAGGCCAGGTGGTCATGGGTATCTCTCTCGCGAGTTCCCCGCGCCGAAGCGTTCGGTCGAACGGGAGTACAAACCGTCGGCGACCCGTTCAACTTTCACGAAAGCGGGGTTGGCCCTGCCCAACCGGTGTCCTTGATCGTCCATTTGTAGCTGTCTCCGCATAGGCGGGGTTGACCGCCTTACCAGGACGCGGTCGAGGAGTCCTCGTCGAAACGCTTCTGCTCTAGCTCCGGGCGGGTGCGAGGCTGAGGAGTCCGCATCCGTAGGCCTTGGCGCGCCCGATTCCGGTGACAAGTGCGTCGCTGAACGCGGCGGGATCGGTGATGACGAGGTGGCCGTCGTACCGGACGGGTTCGACGGTGATCTTCCCGGTCTCTGCCTTCCGTCCGGCGATGGTCGCCATCGGTGTTGTCGCGAGGTCGGGGTGGCCGTCGGCCGCGGCGGGGATGACGAAGCCATGCTGCGTGCCTTTTCGGATGAGCCAGTTGAGCTGGTCGGCGGGTTGGCGCAGTGGGAAGCGTTTGCGGGTTTTGCCGTCGCATTTGGTGGGGTTGGCGACGAGCCGGAAGGCGAGTGTGCGGCCTGGTGTGAGGGCGTCGAGGACGGGTTTGAGCGGACGGACCTCGGGTGGGGTGGTGAGGTGTCCGGCGGGGAGTTTGGTCCAGTCGGGTTCGGTGTGGCTTTGGACGTACTGGGTGAATCCGCCGTGGTTGCTGTCGAGTCGCCAGAGGACGCCGTGGCCTTGGCGTTTGTCGTTGGTGGAGGGGATGTCGGGGTAGACGGACATGAGGGTGCGGTGCATGTCGTGGACGTTGGCGTAGTCGCGGCGGAAGGTGCGTGAGCGGATGTCGACGGTCAGTTTGCTCAGGAACACGAGGGCACTCCTGTGGTGATCATGTCTGGGGTGAACGGTGTGTCTCCGGTGACGACGGTGCGTGTGGCGAAGCGGCGGTCGTCGTGGGCGAAGGAGATCGGGATGTCGTGCCGAAGTTCGGCGCCGGCGGCGTCTGGCGGGCCGTCGAGGATGGTCCGCAGGCCTACTTCGAAGTCCGGCTCATGCACGCGTTCGGGGTGCGCGAGCCACGGGTGAGTCCGGATGACGTGGTCGAGGGGCTCGTTGCGGAGGCAACAGACAAGCGGCCGAGCCGGGACGAAGGCACGCCGGCCGAAGCACAACGGCCACTGCGGCATGTTGATGGCGTCCCGAAGCTGCGCGAGCCGAGTCTCAGGTCCCTCCAGAAGCACAAGGAAGAGTGCGTCGGCGAGGTAGTAGCGCTCGCTGACGACGGTACGGTGCCCGGATCCGTGGGTGGTGGGGACGTTCTGCGCCGTCTGGTAGTCCCGTTCGAGGAGTCCTTCGCGGTCGACGCGGACACCGAGGCGCAATGCGGCCAGTTCCGCGATCGTGTCCTCGTCGTCGCGTTCCACTCCCCTGGCGGCGGCCAGGAGCCCGACGACGCCGGATTTCGTGGGTTCGCGGGCGGTGTCGCGAATGATGCCCCGGGAGCGGGTGCCCCAGGACTGCATGGGGGCGTCGAAGCACAACGCCAGGGTGGCGGTCATGCGGTCGCCGCACCGGCTGCGGTCAGGACACCGCTGGTGAACTGGTCGATGCTGGCGGCGGTGTCGATGTCGTCGGTGTGGGGGATGTCGCCGGTCACGGAGGCGGCGATCGCGGCGCGGATGCCGCTGTCGCCGTAGAAGCCACGCAGCTGCTGGAAGTGTGTGGTGAGCCGGGTGGTGGACCCGGCCATGAGGTCGGTGTCGGTGACAGCCTTGAGGAAGGCGTTGGCGAGGTTCCAGGCGCCGGTGTCGCGGACGACGCCGAGGAGTGTGCTGGGCATGGTGCGCGCGGCCATCGAGTTCTGTTTGCCGCTGGGGACGGCGTGGATGAACGCGCCCAGCCACGCGGCCGCGGCACGGTTGGCCAGCTGGTCGTCGCCGGCGAGATTAGCGCGGAGCCGGTCGAGGTCGAGGTTGGCGTAGCGGTAGTAGCAGGCGGAGTTGAAGTCAACGGTGCCGATCATGTCGGCACCGGATTCCGCCTCCGGCTTGAGGTCGTCGACCGCGGTGTAGAAGTCGAACTCCGTGGCCACCGAGTGGGTGGACAAGGCGTGCGCGACCTGGGAGGCCGCGTCGACGTTGAAGTCCTTGTTGTCGGCGATCATCCGTCCGAACAACGCCACATCGGCGACCCGGGTGGCGTCGAGCATGCGCTTGGCCTCAACTGCGGCTTCCTTGCTGGGCTTGGCCTTCGCCGGCTTCTTCCCGTTCTTCCCAGCGGAAGCGGCCAGGAGCGTGTCCCAGTTCGCGTCGCAGAAGTCGGCGAGATGGGTGATCGCGGCCCGGCCGACGAACAGCAGATACTCGGTCAAGCCTTTGGCCTGGTCCACGCCGAAGCCGAGTTGCTCGAGCCCGGCGGTCACAACACCGGGCGCCGTCTCCGCGTCCCGGCCTCGGTCGACAAGGAGATCGGCCGCATCGTTGCGGAGGCGTTTGGTGCGGACACCGGTCTCTGCTTCGTCGAGACCGTGCTCGGTGAACAGCTGGCGCGCGGACCGCTTCAGACACTGGCTGGAAATACGGCCACGGGTGCTTCCCCCGAAGGTCGCGGTCTTGGGCTGACCGACGTCGTCGCGGTTGAGGTTGCTCACCGGGAAGGACTGCAGCAGATGAAGCTCGATGATCACGAAAGTCTCCGAAGGGTCAGGCAGATGCAGGCGAGGAGGTTGTTGTGTCGTCGGTCGAAGCGGTAGTGGCTGTGTAGTCAGGGCTGTGGAAGTCGCGGGCCCAGCGCAGCCGGATCCGGTGGGCAGGAGTGTCGCGGTAGCCGTCTCCCATCAGTACGACGAGGTCGTCGAGGAGCGAGGAATAGTTGACGGGGATGTCGTCACTGGCCAGCAGCCGGACGATCTGGCGCAAATGATGTGGTAGGACGTCGCGTTCCCGGCCGAGTAGTTGCTCGAAGCGACGAGCCGCGGCGTCACCACGCTTCTCCCGCAGTGCCCGCATCGAGGAGCCCAGCGAGCGGTGACCGCGCCTCGCAGGCTGCGGATGGGTAGCGAACAGGCCCGCGACCAGAAGCCAGACTTCCTGCTCGGACTCGGGTGGATCGTGCCGGAACACGATCTCGTAGGCGGCGGTCTGCTGCCGCGGGCCTGTCAAGCTGCGGCGCAGCCGGGCGAGCGCCTGGCGGCACTCGGATTGCCGTTTTGGGATGCCGGAACTGGCTCCGGCATGCAGCGAGTAGAGGGCCTTGACGAAGGTGTCTCGTCGTTCAGCGACGGATGTGATCACTCGGTCTCATCTTTCGTGAGGTACTTGGCGGCTCGGGCGTCGAAGACACGGGCGATCTTGGACAGCCGGTTCCGGAACACCGCGTGCTGCTTGCCGAGCATGCTGAGGTTTCGATCGGACGCCGCGACACCGGCCGTCCACATCTCCGCGGCGTCCTCGGCGATCCGCAGAACCGCTCGCCGCCACGCCGTGACCGCGTTCCGTTCCGACGTGGCCCGCAGCCGAGCGGTGTTGACCGCACGCAGGAACACCTCGAACGGCCGGGCCAGCGCCGGCCAGTAGGCAAGGTCGAGGGTGACGTCCGGCTCGGCCCGCATGGCCTTGCGGTACTCACGCTGCATCCCGCGCAGCGCCGCTCCGGCTTCGTCGGCGAGTTCGATCGCGGTACCGATCAGCCCGGCCAGTTCCTTGTCGGTCGCTCGGATCAACGCGACCGGCGCGGGAACCTCTTCCTCGAGATACCCCTCCACAACGGATGCGTTTTTATCGAGCTTCTGCCCGAACACACGCAACGTGTAGACGGTGTCGTCCGGGATGTATCCGGCTTCGGTGAGAGCGGCGATCTGTTTCAGGGCACGCGGTCGCTGGCGTGTCCGCTCCTCTTCCCACGGATCGTGCAGCAGCAGCTCGACACTGTGCCTCCACGCCCCGCGAACCGGATGGAGCCGGATCGGCAACATCGGACTACCCGGCTGGATCTTCCCGTTCGCCGCGCGGGGTGTACGGAACGCGCTCATGAACTCCAGGTCGGGCAGGCTTCCCTTCAGGCGCACGCCAGGTGTGAGGACCACGTTGGTTACGACCTGCTCGTCACCAACGACTTCTGGAAGCAGTCTGATGCGCCGGGACGGCCATGTCAGCAGGTCGGTCCACCCCAGCGGATCACGACTGCCCGGTGTAGGGAGAGGCGCTCCACGCTCCCAGGCAGGAGCATCTTCCAAGGTGGTCATCGGCGGCTTTTCAGCCTGAGGATCGTAGGAGATCGCATTGAGCAGGAGAGTTTCGTTCAGCTTCCGTCCCTCGACGAGGACGACTCCAATGCTGCTGCACGGTGCGCGTTCCGAAGACTTATCCTTCTCGTAAGGGGTCTTCATCCCGCCCGGGTCAAACGCCTGGGCAGTCACCAGCCACCGCGCGGCCGCGGCCGGTGGCACCTCCACGCGATCCGAAACGACGGTGTGGTCGAACAACGTCGCGTTGTTCCCCACGGACTTGTGCGGGATCAGCTTCGCAACCGTACTGCCCTTCTCGTCCGGCAGTGCCGGGCATTGCAGGAACGGCGCCTCAGGATGAAACAGATCGAACTCATGCGCCTCGAGATAGCGATCAAGCGGGTCCTCGTCGAACGCCTTGGCCGACCACAACTCACCCCAATCGCCGCGGCTAGCAGGCCCGTAAACTTTGTGCAACAGCGCCAAGACCAGTCTGTACAGCGCAGCGGTCATCGGCGGTGTCTCTCCCACAATCCTGCGAATCTCGTGTGCCCGCAGCAACACATCACGCAAGCCCACGTCCTCGCGCGTGCCGTCGAGGCGAACCACAGGGATCCAAGGTTCGGAGCTCAGGTCGAATGGGGTCGTCATGTCTCCTCGATCGCGTAGACGCCGAACTGGTCGTGGTAAGCCAGCGTGTAGCCGCCGATCTCGCATCTGTTGTCGTCGAAGATCAGTGTGCGGTGCTTGTTGAGCCACGGATCAGCCGCGAACTCAGATGGCACCTCACGCTCTAGTAAGGCGTGCACCACCTGCCGGGGAACGTTCTCCGGCGCGACCAGGACAGCAGCAGAATCCAACAACTCCTCTGATCCATCACTCCACATCGGACTTATCGCACCTGCCGAGTCGCGGCGGAACAGCACAACTCGGACCGACCGTTCGACGTCGCCTTCGTCTCCTGTCATCGCCGTTTCCCCGACTGCTTTCGAGTCTGCTTGGTACTTTTCGGTCGTTCAGTGAGCTCGGCGAGATCCTCGACCTCGTGCGGCATGGGCAGATACAGCGTTCTGGCGGCCGCGTTGTCTCGGCGGCGCAGGGCGCGGAGATGCTCCACTTCCTTTCGCCAGGCATCGGCCCAACCACGGGGGCACTCGACCTCGCCTCCGTAGACTTGGTCGACGAGGTGTGACACTTCGGAGGGCGAGTCGATGTGCTGCCGGTCATTCAGCAGAACCCACGTGCGCATCAACACGATCGGCGCGTACACGTTCCGCAGATAGGGCGGAAACCGCGGCCCATCCAGGCTGTCAGTGACCCCGGCGATGACCAGGCGAAGCTGTCCGCGCGACTGGTCACGTCGATGCCGGTGGATCCGGCCGGCCCGCTGAATCAGCGAATCGATCGGAGCAAGATCCGTGAGCATGGTATCGAAATCGAGGTCGAGACTCTGCTCCAGCACCTGCGTACCGACCACGATCGCCCGCCGCGGCCGGACACCGCCCTCTCCGAGAAACCCCCTCAGTTGCTGCTCGACATCACGGCGCTGTCCTGCGGGAAGCGTACCGTTGATCGCGATGAGCAGCGGCCGCTCGGCTTCAGGAAGTTCACTGATCCGTGAGGCCAAGGCATCGTGGGTCTTGATCGCCCGCCGCACGAGATTGTGGATCACCGCGACACAACGGTCCTGGATGGCCTGCTCGAGAAGCCAGTCCACGATCTCCTCGTCGTCGATACGGCTCAAGTGAATCCGGCGGTCCTTGTTGAGGTCTGAGACCTCCGCAGGATGCTCGGTAGCACGGGTTGCCGTGGCGACTGTGACGCGCGGGCAGGACACCGTCGAGGGCACCGCGGGGATCTGCTGCGGTGGGCATCCGCGGCGGCCAGCCTGCCAAGCCGCGATCAGCGCGTGCCTTCGCCCGGCCGGGAGCGTCGCCGACAGCAGGATGACAGGGGTGCCGAGCGCGCCCAGCCACATCAGCAGCCGCTCCAGCAACGTCGACATATAGACGTCATAAGCGTGCACCTCGTCGAACACGACCACCTTGTTCGACAACGCGGCAAGACGAACGAATACATGCCCGGAACGGATCGCGCCCTTCAGCACCTGATCGGTTGTCCCGCAACCAAGCCGCGCCAGCAGACTCCTCTTCCGCGTAAACCACGACTGCGCCGCAGAATCGTCGTCGCCCTCGTCCCGACCGACGTCCGCCGGTTTGACACCGGCGTGCACCAGATTCACCGGGGTTTCATCGCCCAGCTCGTGCAGCATGGACTGGATCTCCAGCAGCATCTGATTGCTGGTCGCCTGAGTCGGCATCGCGACATAGAAGCCCGACACCCCGAGCTGTCTCACCATCGACGTCGCAGCCTGCAGAGCCGCCTTCGACTTCCCCTCCCCCGTCGGCGCCTCGACCACCAGCAGAACCGGCTCCGCCAACTCCGACGTCACCCGCTCGACAACCTCTTGAACAGGCCGAGGGACACGCCGGAACAGCGTCTCGAAGTCCGCCTGAGCCGAAGGCGACCACGGCGACATCCCCAACCGTGCGACCGCCTCGTCAGCCTTCGCATCGCACGTCTCCGCATATGCGTCCAGGTCGACGCCTGGCTCCAGGGCCCGGAAGTTGCTGGTGTCCGAGGCAACCCAGTCGCTCACAGTCGTCAGCGCCGCCAAACCGATCGCCGCCGGCAACGACAACCGCAAATCCCGCCACTCAATAAGACCGGGCTCCGGCACACCCCGGATCCTGACCACGTCAAGAACCAGCGCCGTACGCCACGCCGCCCACCGCTCTCCGCCATGCGCGTTGCGCTCACCACGCGCCTGGCGAACTGCCTCACCGGCAGGGAAATGACCGTGATGCCCGCCCAAGACCTCCGAGACACGCAGCGCCGTGCTCTTGGCCGCGCCCCAAGACTCCAGCATGTCCCTGACATGCAGCGCGGTCAGGATCCCGTGCGGGGCATCTACCCTTCGCCCCATCCCAGCAGGCTTGCGGACCATGTCGAGATCTTCGATCGCCAGCTCCCCGAAGAGTTTCACCGCAAGCTCGTAGACCAACACCTGAAAGTCGGGCGTGTACTTCCCGATGTCATGCAGCCCACAGAAAAGCGGCACCCACGAACGCGACAGAGCAGGGTCCGGAAAAACCTCGGCGAGATGCGCTCGCACGACCACACCTAGCATGACGTCAACCAACCGCTGAGCAACCGAGGCAGTATCCAACGAATGACAAATCAGCGGATGGCACCCGCCACGCCCCGAAGACTTTCCCCATGGCACAACCGATCCAGGCACGGCCACGCCCAACTCCCCCAACTTGCACACCAACCTTTACCTTGTTCCCCCGACGAGGCTGGCCACTCTAGCCACCCGCGGACCGCCCGCGAATCCACCCCTCCCTCAAGGGAAATACGCGCAAGGCGCGCTCCCGAGATACGTTTTCAACACGTTCGATTGAGTCTTGCTTCAGATTAAGGACAATCGATCTCGCCCGAAGCCCCGCTAACTACCACCCAGGAAAACCTGAAGGAAGTTCACATTGATGGGTTGAGGTTGCCCGAGGCATCAGGGAGAACAGTAGCCAAGTTTGATAGCCTTAAGACAATTCAGGACGCAAGGGCCGGGGCAGAATCACATGCCGTCGTCCTTCGCGAGCGCGGCTGGTATCTTCATCGGACTGCGAATGGCCTGCTCCAACATTGTCTCCGTGTCAGCAAGCCGAGCCAGCAAGGTTGATCCTGAGCCCAGCAGCGCTTGCGCTGGCGGCCTTTTCATCCTCACAGGCGAGGTTGGTCCCACCGTCGTTTCTACGACAACGGCTCCGATAATCTTGTACCTGCGCAGGCGTGGTTGGTTCACGCAGAAAGTCGTAGTACGTCTTCGTCGAGTCGTTCTTCCAGCGCGAGCGGGGCCGGTCCCAACGAGTTCGGGAAGACAAGCGCCTCCATGCTGTCCTCCCCGCGCGAGCCGGATTGGTCCGCAATGCCAGGCGTGCTTCAGGTCCGTGCACGTGGTCGTCCCCGCGCACACGGGGTTGATCCCGACGCGGCGAGAATTCGAACGGTTGCAGTGTTGCCGTCCCCGCTCAGGCGAGACTGGACCGGCGGGAGCAATCATGAAGACTGCGGAGTGTCAGTTCTCCGCGTGAGTGGGGCTGGTCCCCACTTGGTCGTGCTGCCTTCCAGCCAGGCGTCGTTCTCCCCGCGCGAGCGGAGTTGGCCCTCTAGGTCCGTGCAAGTGAGAATTCAAGTCTCAGTCTTCCTCGCGCGAGCGGGGTTGGTCCCTGGTTCGCGCTCTTGATGAGGTCGATGCCCTTGTCGTCCCCGCGCGAGCGGGGTTGGTCCCACCGCCACCGACACGCACCTCGGAACCACCGGGTCGTCCCCGCGCGAGCGGAGTTGGTCCGGGCGTGCAGGTGGACACCCACTACCAGAACGCGTCGTCCTCGCGCGAATGGGGGTTGGTCCCGGGGTCCAGAACCAGAATGTTTAGTTAGGGTAGTCGTCCCACGCGAGCGGGGCTGGTCCGATCATCGACCCACAGCTGCTGGAGTACCAGCGGCCGTCCCCGCGCAAGCGGGGCTGGTCCCTCGTCGAGGATGCCCTCGATGTCGTTCCACTCGTCGTCCCCGCGCAAGCGGGGCTGGACCCCTGGTTCCGCGCCGAATGGCCCACCGGACTCGGTTCTCCCCGCGCAAGCGGGACTGGTCCCGGGCCGACGATGCCGAGCCGGAACAGGCCTTCGTTCTCCCCGCGCGACGAGGTACGGACAGCAACCACGCGCCCTCGCAGCCCTCTGAGCTGCGACTTTCCGCCACCCTGAGGGTCAACCGGCTTCGCCGAGAGCGCGGAGCCGCGTCATGAACCGCGCCCGTCGCGACCTCACCCTCTGGGTTCAATGCGGTTGCACCGCCCTGGTCGCCCTCGGCGCGGCCTACGCCTCCTACGTCCACGGACGTCAGTTCGCGCTCCGGTTCGGCGCGGACACGATGACCGCCTCCATCTGGCCGCTCATCGTCGACGGCCTCCTCACCACCGCAACCGTCGAACTCTGGAAACCCAGCCGCGACGGCTCCAGCCGGTGGCCGGCCTGGGCAGCGTTCGTCTTTGGCATCGCGTTGTCCCTCTGCGCGAACATCGCCTCGGCTCCAATAATGAGCGCCTTCGGTGTCGCCGTCACCGCTTGCCCACCGCTTGCCCTGTTGCTGGCCGTTGAGCTCCTCAACCGCGCCCTCAAACGCCACCGCCCCGAACCCGCCGACCCCATTCACACGGAACCCGGTCTCCTCACGCCAACCCTGGTCACCCCTCCGCTGACAACACCAGATCAGTCGGACCAGTCATCCAGGCCCACCGCCGAACAACTGATGTGGGCCCACTACCAGCACGAACACACCCAAGGCCGAACACCCACCGGCGCCGAACTCGACCGCGTCGCCGGAACCCACACTACGGCCGCCGCATCCTCCGAAAATGGCGCAGCGAAGGCTGCCTTTCGCACACAGCCCTCGAGCCTCGGTCGAACACGCGAAACACCGTCGAGGCCTCAGACGACGGCACCGCCGAACCCACTTCCGCACACCGACACCACAGAACGAGAACTCGCCGAATCATCTTCCTAAGGTTCGATCCGACTCCATGATCAGCGTGAGGACTACCAAACTGAACAAAAACCAGCAGTATGATCTTCAAAGGTCCAGATCAGTTAGTGTCGTCCCCGCGCGAGCGCGGGTTGGTCCCAACGCGCTGTGCACCTACGTGCAGCAGAAACCGTCGTCCCCGCGCGAGCGGGGTTGGTCCCTGGAGACGGCGGCGCGGGTTCGAGGTATTGGGGTCGTCCCCGCGCGAGCGGGGTTGGTCCTTGGAAGCCGCAAGCGGCCAGACCGATTCCCTAACGCAAAAGAGCAAAGGCCGGGAGGAACGGGCTTTGCGACCCCGCTCGGACTCGAACCAAGAACCCTCCGGTTAACTGGTACGAGTCTTTTCGAGTCAACCTCAGTCGATCCAGCGGGGACGTTTGCGACCGCTCATGCTCTCAGTCGAGGTCATACGACCTCGTTCGACGTGCAATTTCGCCCTTTAAATCGCCCCAAGTTCCTGACGAAGCACCAGCCCACGCAAGCTGGACGACCTGATCGAGGATTCCGATCAGGTACGAAGCTGCCAGACTGAACAAAATTCGCCGGTATGATCTTCAAACACCCAGGTCAATAGTGTCGTCCCCGCGCAGGCGGGGTTGGTCCCAACTGTGTCGTGGTCCAGTCCCCGGACGGCGCGTCGTCCCCGCGCAGGCGGGGTTGGTCCGGCATCGGGCAGCTCGCCCGGTGTCCCGATCCGGTCGTCCCCGCGCAGGCGGGGTTGGTCCGTTGCCGATGCGGGAGACGCGGGCGGTCTGGTTGTCGTCCCCGCGCAGGCGGGGTGGTCCGATGACAATGCGCCACTGCCTCAGCACGAATCGGTCGTCCTCGCGCAGGCGGGGTTGGTCCCATGCGGTCAACGGTCTGCTCCAGGCTTTCACCGTCGCCCCCGCGCAGGCGGGATTGGTCCCATATACCGCGACAAGAACCGCGCCGTACTTCGGTCCTCCCCGCGCAGGCGGGGTTGGTCCCTACGGCATCGAGGTCCGCGACACCGGTGCAGCGTCGTCCCCGCACGAGCGGGGCTGGTCCCGCGGTCGTGCTGCTGCCCCACTTCAGCAGCGGTTCTCCCCGCGCGAGCAGGGCAGGTCACTACGCGGGGGTTCTGCCGCCCCCGGCAACCAGGGTTCCCCGCGCGAGCGGGGCTGGTCCCGTGTTGGTCGGTCTCGCGGGTCCAATCCCCGGGTTCTCCCCGCGCGAGCGGTTTCCTGCTCGGTGCTCCACACGGAGGAGGTCTCGATAGAGGAGTTCGGCGAGAAGACCACGGAGGATCGCACGGCGAGCCGCTGGTAGATCGCCTGCCTGTTGGCAGAGCGTCGGCCAGGGTGTGGGCGACATCGACGATGACGTCGATCATTTCTCGCTGGTGCCACGAGTTCCAGGCGTATCGGCCAGGACCGATGTTGCTGAAGGCCATTCCGGTGACGAGCTCGAGTGCCGCTTCGAGCCGAGCCCGCCGATCGGAGGTGTCACGGTTCGGACCGGCGCCGGCGAGTTGCCGGAAGCGATGCCAGTCGCTGTTCATCGACTGCGACAGGCGATAGCCGCCGCCGTCCCCCGCGACGTTCGGGAGGTAGAGGTCGCCGTTCTCGTCGTGGCCGAGCCAGGTCCGCAGGCGGGAGATGTAGCCCTGCCGTGTCGCTGGTGACCACGGCCGGGTGTCCGTTCCGAGTTGCCGGGAGATTTCGTCGGCGGTCGTGCCGGGGTGGAGAAGCAGGAACGCGGCGAGTTCCGTGAGCCGGTTGATCTTCTTGCCCTCGACTTTCGTCGGGTCGACGTTGTGCAGCCCGACCGGCCGTAGAAGTCTCAGCTCGGATCCCTTTACCGGCGACGGTTCGAATGGAACATTCGGGTAGTCGCTCGCGGGCACCTGCACAGCCTCGGGCCTCGGCAGTGAGCGTCGCGATCAGTTCTTCCGCTTGAACGGGGTTAAGGCGCTGGAGCTCGACTTCGATGCCGAGTTCGTCGATCAACGTGGACTTCGCGGAACATCGAGTTTCCAGCCATCCGGGGTCGACGTACCCGCCGCGACCACCGCGGCAAGGCACTCGTGCTGCTCCACGTCGAAAGGTTCAGCAGACAGGACCACACTCGTTGGTGTCATGGCTGACTTGGAGACCTCGTCCACCGACGCGAAGTGGCGGAAGCGGGCAGGATGGTGCGCAGCGGTTGAGCGACCGACGCCGACCAATGTCACGGCGATGGACTCGGACCAAGCTGACGTCGCCAGTTCCCAGGCCATGGCCAACAGGACCGGCTCGACTTCTTCCGCAGCACCGTCGAGGGTGATCGTGCCGACCTCAGCGAGGTTGACCACTCGCACAATCCAGGCGCGTCGAGGAGTCCACGGCCAGAACCCGAGAGATCGGTACCGCGCCGCGGCAAGTGAGGAACACGCCAACCTGACTCAGTCTGAAATCTGCGGCTCAAACGGCTGGGAGGTCCGAAAGTCTCTCGGCTTGAGAGCGGACAACGCGAAGGGTCCATTCTGGACATAGTCACCTACCTCGCCCGAGCCAGGACCACAGCGGCCGAGTTCGATCGCCCGAAGAAGCTGGCCGAGTCTCCGGCCAATGGCTACGACCTCCAGCGTCACCCTGAGAACATGCCCGATCTGCTCCCGACCTTCGACTCCTGCACGCAAGCGCCAAGAGCATGACGTTCTACGAACCGCGGCGAATCCCTTCATTGCTGCAGAGCGAGCAGTACGCGGAAGTGATGCTGCAACAAAACGGAACCCCAAGGACCCACTCATCAAGGAAACCTTGCAGGGACGGCTCTCGCGGCAGCAAGCACTCCAGGGAGTTACGGAGAGGTTCGAAACCACCTTCTACATCGACGAAGTCGCTCTTCACGACCCGACCATGCGCAGCGTCCTGGATGAACAACTCCTTCAGTTGATGATCACCTCGACCGTCCCACATTGCCACGTGCACATCATTCCGTCGGATAGCTTCGACGCAGACGTTCAAACGGCCTTCGGCTTCTTCGAGGACTACGCCTACAACTCCGTCCTCACAGTTCATACCGCCACCGCGATGTTGGTGCTGGAATATGCCGAAGACATGACACCGTACCTGCGAAAGCTGAACGAACTCCGCGAGACCGCCTTGGACGACAAGGAATCCAGCAAGAAGGTCAACTCAAAAAGTCGACTATAAGATATCAAGTAGCGTCGTTCTCGATATCGCCGAAACTCGCTCGGCCGAGCTACGGCCTTCTTTCATGGCAAGAATCGACCGCGCCTCCGCGCAGCGACCACATCGCCCCGGACGAAAGCCAGGCACGGCCGCGTCGCCACCGAAGCGGGTCCATCCTGTATCGACCTTCGATTGCGTCCGTCCGCGCTTGATCCCCGGCTCGTGCAGCTACCGCGCATGGCGAGCCTGGTGATCGCCGAGCTACCGCTCGGACCCGAAAGCGCCGGGAGTCGAAGGACTCCCGGCGCCTTGATGATTACTCGTCAGCCGAAGTTGAACGGTTTCTGTCTTCGCTACGCCATCGTGCGCCGAGTGCCGAGCCGATCAGCATCGCGAGTGCCGCCATCAGGCCGATGCCCCACTCGTTCAAGCCGACGTACTTGTACACGAGGAACGCCAGCACCATGCAAACCGCGATGATCAGCACGCGTAGCGCTGTGATTCGTGGGAACCTCGCCATGAACATCATCCGATCTTGGGACACGGTGTTCCTTGTTCGGTGGATACTACCGGCGACGCCAGTGGGTCCACCTCTTCCAGCCGCGCGCGGACTTTGCCCAGCGCCGGCCCTTGTAGAAGTACTTCTTCTTGTACACGACCCTGCCGCGGTTGGTCTTCACATGCCTGGAGATCTTGCCCATGTTGGCGCCGACACGCGCCCGGCCTGGGCTGACTGCGCCGCCCACCGCACCCATGACAGTCGCGCGGATGGCTCCGCCCCATGACCAGTTTGGGGTCCAGGCGTTATTGGCGGCGTAGGTGGCGAAGCCGACCGCTGCGCCGACAATCGCGCCGCACACGATGCTGACACCGCAGGCGATGGCGCCGACGATCCCGGCTCCCCAGGCGACGGTTGTGACGATGGGGCGCCAGTTGTTGCTGACCCAGTTGGCTGCCTTGCTGACCCAGGACCACCATTGCCCGTTGAGGTCCGTTTTGTTGATCGGATCGGCGATGACGTAGTCGTAGTCGTTGGCTGATCCGCCTTCGACGGGGTCGACCGACAGGAACCGTCCGAGTACCGGGCTGTAGGGGCGCGCGCCCATCTGGACCAGGGCGAGCGCGCCGGCGTGTTCGAAGAGTCGCTGGTGCTGTCCGAGCCAGCCGTTGTCCATGTCGCCGGGCTGGTTGTTCGGGACGTTGTCGTTGTCGACCGCACCTGCTGCGTTCAGCGGCTCGCCGTACGGGGTGTAGGCCCGTAGGTCACCGACCTGTTTCCCGGTGTTGTCCGTGGTCAGGACGATGTCGCCGCGGACGTTGGGGATATCCCAGGTCGGCGCTGCGGCGGTGTCAGCAGGCAAGCTGTACAAGACTCCGCCCGGCAGGCTGACCGTGCGGGTGATGACGCGCTTGTCGGGTCCGAGAGTGAGGTCGGACTGGTCTCCCGGTGCTGTGTACGAGTAGAGGATCTGGGCGGTGGTGTCCCCTCGGGTGGCCGATCGCGTGGTGATCCGGTCGGTGGCGTCGCGGACGTAGGACAAGTCCGCGGCGTCAGGTCCGGTGATGCGTGCGGTCAGGTTGCGATCGGTGGAGTCCCAGCCCAGGTAGGTGGTGGAAGCACCGTTGGTGAACTGAGTGGTGTTGCCGTGGGTGTCGTACCCGAATGCGGTAATCGCCGAGGCACCTGTGGTTGCCAGCAGCCGGTCGGCGGCGTCGTAGCAGTATCCGGTTTCAGCGGTTCCGGCCGCTGTCTGGTCGAGCAGACGGACGCGGTTGGTGTTGAGACCGGCGTTGGCCTGCGTTCCGGTCGGACAGTTCGCGCCAGCGGCCGAGGTGAAGTCGTAGGTGTAATGGTGTCCTCGGACGTAGGCCTCCGTCATGCGGCCAACGCTGTCGTATAGGTAGTTCGGGCCGTCCGGGCGAGCGTCGAAGCCGCCGAGTGATTCGTCGATGACCGTCCCGGCGCGGGTGCGCGTCACCTTCGAGACCACCGTCTTGTTGTCACTGGTCTTCCACGTCAGCGCGGTGGCCTGACCTGCGTTGTTCTTCTCGATACCGGTCAGGGCGGCGCCGTTGGCGTAGGTGACGGTCGCGGGTTCGCCCGCCTCGTCGTAGGTCGAGGTCGCCAGGACCGTGTTACCGAGTTTGGTGGTGAGGATTCGGCCGGCGTCGTCGTAGGTGGTGGTGGTCACCTGCGGCTGGTCGGCCGAGTCCGGTGGGGTCACCTTCTCTTCGAGGGCACGGCCGGCAAGGTCGTAGGTCGAGTCGGTGCGTGTCCCGTGTACATCGGTGTAGGAGACCGTGCGGCCGAGCAGGTCTGATCGTGTCGTAACGGTGCCGTGGACGTCGGAGACCGATGTGGTGAGCGGGTCGCCACCGACGGCGTAGTTGGTTGTGACCGTTCGCTCGCCTTCCGCGGCGTTGGCTGGGATCTTTTCGGTGATCGGGCGGTCGCGACTGTCGTAGGTCGTGCAGATCCAGTCGCCCGAGGTGGCTTTCGCCACCACTCGGCCGGACGCGTCGTAGACCTGTTCTTCTGTCCGGGCCGCGCCGGTCGCCGGGTTGGGGCCGGTGGTGGACTTCACCAGCCCGCCCTGGTTCACCGCGGCGCTGCCGCCGACGCAGGGATTTGCGCGGGTTTCGGTGTCGCCGTAGTAGGTGGTGGTGCTGACGGCGTTGGTGGGCGTGGTTTTCGTGGTGGAGCGCAGATATCCGGTGCCAGGTGCCTCATAGGCCGTGCTGCTCTTCAGCTGGGTGGCGCCGGTACCGGTGGTGCTGCTGGTGGGGAGTCCGTAGGCGGCGTCGAGGCCGTTCTCGTTGTGCCGGGTGGTGGTGACCTTGTCCGGCACACCGTCAGATTCCGAGGTGGTCGTGGAGGTGGCGAGCCCGTACCGGGGGCGCAACTGTGTACCGGGCACGGCCTGCTGTGTGCCGGACGGCGTGGTCCAGTGCAGCTCGAGCTGCGCGGTCAGATCGAACTCGTAGTAGTCGATTCGGATCCGCTTGACCTGGCCGGCGCCGCCGCTTTGAACGACGCCTTGCCGCCATGCCGGGGTGGTGTTGCGCCAGTCATCGATCACAAGCTGGTCGTCGACCCATACCCGGACTCCGTCATCGGCGAGGACGCGCAGCGTGTAGTTCCCCGCGGCCGGGAACACGATCTCCCCGGTGGCTCGGAGAGAGAAGTGATCCGCAGGAATTGCGGCCGTGGGAACGTCGCTGTTCCAGTTCTTGACGAACGACCCGTCCGCGACTCCGAGGCCAGTGGTGTAGGCCTTGGGCGCACCGGTGAGTTTGTCGTTGTCGTACCAGGCGACAGCGAGACCAGAGAGGTTCTCGTCGTATCCGGTGCGGCTGTGCGGGACAGTGTTCGCACACGCCGCGGTCGGGACCTGACCGGTGAAGCACGATGCCGGCGCGGGACCGTAGGTGTCTACCGGACGGTCGGCGTGGTCGTGCACGGTGGTCGTCACACGCTGATCGGCGTCGGTCTTGGTCAGCTGGAGGTCCTTCTGATTCCAGGTCTGACTGGTGACCTTCCCTGTCGCGTCAGTCGTCGACAGAAGACGGTCAGCGTCGTCATAGGTGACCTTGGAGAAGAACCCGCTCGCCGGGCTGAGACCCGCGACCGTGACCTTGGTGGTCCTGGCGGCCGGGTCGTAGACGAATCCCCGCTGCGGACGAGGTTGGCCGGGGAACGGGGCCGGAGCGAGAACGCTCGTGGCCTTGGGTTTACCCGACGTGGTGTCGTAGGTGATCTCGGACCGGACGTCGGTGGCTCCGGCGCGACCCGACGGGTCGGCCGCGATCCAGTCGTTGACCAGCGGTGACCGCAGGGAGGTCAGCAGACCGGCCGCGTTGTATCCGTAATCGGTGACCTCCGAACCCGGATCCTCGATCCGGGACAACCGGCCGCCGGTGTACCAGAGACGGGTTTCGGTGCCGTCCCAGTAGCTGATCCTGCACAGCATCTGCGCCGGTGCGGCAGCATCGGCGCCGGCGGGCGGGATGACGCCGCCGTAGCAGTCATCGCCAGTGCGGTTGTAGTGCAAGATCTGCGACCGCTGCGACACCGGGTCCTTGATCTCCCGCAGCCGCGACGGGGCCCCGTCATAGATGTACTGCAGCGTGGCGGGCTTGCGGCCATCACTGACGCTGGTCTGGCTTTCCAGCTTGCCGTCCGCGCGGAAGACGAAGACATCTCCGCCGTCGTTCAGCGTGATCTTTCCAGCGGTGTCGAGAGCGAGGGTGCCGTCCTCGTTCGCGGGGGCCGTATAGCCGCCGGTGCTCTTCTTCGTCCAGGTGTGCTTGGCACCGCTGGCGTCGGTGAGCACGATGGTCTGGTCGGCGACCTTGGCTTCGGTGTAGCTCGAACCGTCACCGTCGAGGTCAGCAGACAAGTTCCAGCCCTGCGGGAGGGTGGGCAGGTCGTTGGTGTAGAGCCAGTCCGCCGGGACGATCTGCGGAGCGACAGTGGTGTTGTCCGTCGTGCGCACGAACAGTCGCATCTTCGCCGCGCCGGTGGCCTCGGCGTTCTCTACCTTGATCGGCACACGCTGTCCCGCGGCCAGCGTGACGTTCGTGGACTGAGTCCAGTTCACATCGCTGGGAACGCCGACGTCATAGACCTTCGCACCGTTGATCCACACCACGGCACCGTCGTCGTGCACACCGGCGAACTGGTAAGTCCCCGCCACCGGCGCCTGGAAGAAGCCTTCCCAGCGGGTGACGAACCAGTCGGCGGCCAGAGCCGGCGAGAACGGAGAGTCAACGCCCCAGTCGACGTTCACCTGCGGTTCGGTGCGCACCAGCGCCGGCTGCTGCGCATCGCTGATGAGTCCGTTGTGGGACAAGTCGGCGAAATAGGACGCCTTGAGACCCTTGTTCTCGTTCTGCTGCGAGTTGTAGGTCATCGTCACCCCGGCCGTACCGGCCACCGTGGTGAACGTCGGTGACGCCTGCGACGTCGTGACGTTGCCGTTGGCCAAGTTGACGCTGACGGGGCCGGCACTGTCCACAGGAGACGGCCCGTGGTCACCGATCCGCTGGTCAACCTTGAAGTGACCGACCCAATTCGGGGTTGTGGTGGTGGATCCGCTGTAGGTCAAGGCCTGCCAGGTGTAGGCGACACCGTCCTGGAGGATCCCGGAGGGAACGGTCCAGGTGTGGGTGGCAAGGCAGCCGGACTCGACCACGACGCCGGACTTGGCGTCCGCGCCCGTGGCGACACGGAAGCAGTACTTGACCGGCTCACCGTCGGGGTCGGTGACCGGGTTGACCGACAGGGTCGGGGTCAGCGAGGTGGACACGGTTCCGTCAGCGGGCCCGGCCAGAACCGAGGCGGGCGGTGCGGAGCCGGTGTCGACCGTGAGGGTCGCGTTGAGGTTCTTGTAGGTCCAGGTGCCGGCGTTCTCCGCGCCGGTCATCATGAAGAACACGCTGCCGTCGCGAGCGTTGACCCGATCGCGCAGGAACCCAGTCAGCCCTTCGCCAGCGAAGCTACCGACGTCGCCGACGAGCGCGCTGGTCATGTAGCCACCGACACCGTTGTAATTGAACGCGGACGCGTGGTGCAGGTTGGCGTTCCAGGTCTTCAGCGAACCGACCACGCTGGTGTTACGAGTCAAGTCCATGCGAGCACCAACAACGGTCTTGCCGAACAGCGGCGTGTAATCCACGTTGAAGACGCTGCGGTTGTAGGTATCGCCCTTGGCCTGGCTGTTGCCGATCCGAAGACCGCACGCATCACAGTTCGTGCCGTCCGAGCGGTACGAGTGGGATTCCTTGACCCCATAAGTGAAAGTCGGGTCCACATACACCGGGTAGACGCGTTTCGGATCACTGAGCCAGGCCGCATCGACGGCGACGGTCAGCCACCAGTCGGCGCCGACCTGCTCCAGGGAGTAGGTGCCGCCGGTCATGCCGGGGGCGGTTTCGCCATTCCCTGCCGAGTCCCACGTCTCGATCGGCGGCATCACGATCTTCACCGCACCGGCCTCGTCGGCAAGCGTGACCGCGCCGTTCTTCTCCACCTTGGGCGTCAGACCGCCGGTGTTGAGCTTGAACTTCCACGACGAGCGCCCATCGGCGGGCGGACGCTTGAGCTTAATGGTCTCCTTGACCGCGCCCGGGGTGACCTCGTACTCCAGGTCCGTACCCGCGGCGACCTCAGGATAGGTGACCGAATCACCCTTCACCGCGGCCGTCGATCCGGCGGCATTGTCGAACGCGAGGCTGGCGGTGCGCCCACCGGCTTCGACCTGCAGGACGGCACTGTCATTAGCCTTTGTCGCCAACGACGGACTCAAGGGATGCTGGTCCGCATCGGCTCGCTTGGTCGCGGGATCGGTGGCCAACGTGGTTTCGATCGGCTGCCAGTTCCCGGCGGCGTCCTGCACGTTCAGCGGCTGGTTCGACTGCCGCACCGACCGGGTGCCGTCAGGGTTCTCGTACTCGGTGACGAACGTCGACCGGGACACGGCTTTCGAGCGCTGCGGGTCGAAATGGCTGCCTGCTCCATTGTCCAGGCGTGCCTGCCCTCCGAAATCCGCAGTCGCCGGCGGCTGTGGTGCTTCTGGGGCCGCGGCAGGTGAGCCCAGGACGGGAACATCACGCGGGTCGATGGGAGCGGGAGCCGCAGCAGCCTGGGGTGGCGCCGACACCGCTTCGGTACTGCCGATTACCAGCACCGCGATCAGCACGAAGACGATGACTCTGATCCACCGGGTTCTTTCGACGGCGCGACGCAGCAGAAACACAGGCAGTCCCTCCCTATGCGGCGGGCAAGCCGCAGCACCCGTCCGGCCGCGTCGTAGTGAGGAGTCGGGGAATTCCACGCACCACGTCGTAAACCGGTTGGCTGGTAACCCCCAGCCGAACCGTGCATCGCTGCGACCACACACAGTCGTTACACCACTCCATGAGGTGAAACTCACAATTGCCAACCAGGCGCTTGATCCGGTAAAAGCACAGGTCAAAGCGCTGCCAGTGTCGACCACAGGCACGCTACGCTCGCTCGAACAACCGCCGTTCGGCGGACGAGCCCAGACTCGTTTCGGCAGGAGATCGTTGAACCAGCACTCCCCCACCGCACCCCTTTCCGAGGCGCAAGCTGTGCTGGCGAAGCCCACACCCCGGCTGCCGCCACGCACCTGGAGCCGGCTCGGCCTCGTCGTGCTGTGGCTGTTCACGATCGTGCCGTTCGGTCTGGCCATGCTGACCGCGTTGAGAGCGCCGCGGATGCACGTGCTACTTGACTACTGGCACGTTCTGGCGAAGATCACCGACGACGATGGCGGTCTGCTGGTGAGCCAAGTGTTCACTTACCACCTCGAACAACCGTTTGTGTTGCCATCGTTGCTGTTTTGGGCGGATGCGGCGTGGTTCGGCGGCGATAACCGGATCCTCACCGTTCTGACCGTCTTGCTCATGGCTGGCATCGTCCTGTTTCTGCGGTCAATGCTGCCATCCACCTTTTCCCCCGCCACCAAAGCGGTTTTGACGGGCGGATTCTCGTGGCTCCTGCTCAGCTCGCATGCCGCGGAGTTGTGGCTTCAGAGCACGAACGGCATCAGCTGGGTACCGGCAGTATTCTTCTGCACGCTCGCCATCGCCTGTGCGCACCGCGGGCACCTCTGGGCAGCCATCGTCGGCGCCGCATTCGGCTGCCTCAGTTTCGGCGCCGCATTACCGATCTGGCTTGTTCTCGCCCTGATTTTCTGGCTACGCAAGGAATCCCGGATACTCGTCTTCACCCCAGCCGCGATTGGGATCGTCGTCGCCGGAGTCTGGCTTCTCACTAAACCCTCTGGCCAGCAATCCTCGGCCAGCAAGGCGTTCGACCCTGACGGCAGGCTTTCCGTGGTGGCCGCCGCGGTCGGTGGTCTGTGGTCTGCCAACCTCGCCATCGTCGCCGTGATCGCAGGCGCCGCAACTCTCGCGGCGCTCTCTTTACTCGTCGGCACAACGCTGACCAACCGGATCGGCGATGCCCAGCCATCAACAGTGCCTGCGGGCTGGATCGGCATCGCGACCTACGCCATCGCACTCGCAGGCATGCTTGCCCTAGGCCGGACCACCGACCAAGTACCCGGCGGCAACGTCGGCCTCATCAGCCGCTACGCCATCATCGCCGCCCTCGCCACAAGTGCGTTGCTCACCTTAGCCGCGATGCATCGTCCACAATGGCCGCTTCGCTACGTCGCCACCATCGTCATTACCGTCAGCCTTGTTACCCATGCCATCGGCGGAGCCAAAGCCGACGAAGTCAGGCGCAGCTACGCACCGTTGAATCTCGCCGCCATCGCTCTACGCGTCGACGCCCCGTCGGTACTCGGCTCGCTCAACATCCAGCGCGGTGCTTCCTCAGCGGCCCGCGCACTCGGTGCTTATCCGTTCAACGACTCCTTCACCCTCGGCTGCCACGGCCCCGAACTCGGCGACCAGCTCAACAGCGCCACCGTCACCGACCTGCCCAGCAAACAGACAGCGAATGGCACCTTCGGCGCGATCAGCACCCCGAGCCCGACCGGTGACACTCTCGTCACTGGCTGGGCCACCATCAATGGAACGCCACCTGACTGCATCCTCATCTCCGACACCACAGGCACCATCATTGGCGGCGGCATTACAGGTCTCCCGGCGAGCGTCACGCCAGGCTCGGCCGCCCCTGACGGAGGCGCCTGGCAAGCAGTCGCGCCGCCTGACACGACGATCACCACAGTTCTTGCTGTGCAAGGCGGCAAGCTCTATAGGCTCCAGCCCGCGCGCTGAAAGAGGTAGCGGCGTGGCGCTCCCCGCAACCTTCGGGCCCTCCTCGGATCAGATGATCAGCAGCAGCGCCCGCCGGGCCTGGTGGATATTGCCAAGCGATCAGCCACTCAACCAGCGTCACCACACTTGAGCCGGCACGTAGATGCGGAACCACAAACGCCGCAACTTCCGCTGACAGACAGCAAATCGCCACCGAAGCAACGCACGTCCATCACTGCTTCCGCGGTCGACCACCACCGGCACCCTGACCTGGCCGCGCTCGTTCCCACGACCGGATCTCCACTTCAAGCGCAGGCGACCAGCCCGGTGTACGACCGATGACAACGTCCGGCTCCGGAGATGGGTGATCAGCGGCGTAGCGACGCCGCCACAGGGCGACCGTCCGACGAGGTACGTACAGCAACCACGCGTCGTCTCAGCCCTCTGAGCTGCGACTTTCCGCCACCCTGAGGATCAACCGGCTCCGCCGAGACCGCGGTGGAGCCGCGTCATGAACAGCGTCCGCCGGGACCTCGCCCTCTGGATTCAGTGCGGTTGTACCGCCTTGGTCGCCCTTGGCGCGGCCTACGCCTCCTACATCCGCGGCCGCCAGTTCGCCCTTCGATCCGGCGCCGACACGATGACCGCCTCGATCTTGCCGCTCATCGTCGACGGCCTCCTCACGACCGCAACGGTCGAACTCTGGAAGCCTGGTCGCGACGGCTCCAGTCGGTGGCCGGCCTGGGCAGCGTTCGTCTTCGGCATCGCGCTGTCCCTCTGTGCGAACATCGCCTCGGCTCCGGTGACGAGCGCCTTCGGCGTCGCCGTCGCCGCATGCCCACCGCTTGCCCTGCTGCTGGCCGTCGAACTCCTCAACCGAGCACTCAAACGCCACCGCACCGAACCGCCAACGCCCTCACCCTCCGACCGCATTCACAAGGAATCCGAACCCCGCACCCCAACTCCAGTCACTCTTCGGCCTACTACGCCAAACCCGACAGACCAGCCGGTCAAGCCCACCGCCGAACAATTGATGTGAACCCACTACCAGCGTGAGCACACCCAAGGCCGAACACCCACCGGCGCCGAACTCGACCGCATCGCCGGAACCCATAACTACGGCCGCCGCATCCTCCGAAAATGACGCAAAGAAGGCACACTCCCGCATACCACCCCAGCCAACTCCGAACCGCACCCGCCATACGAAACACCGTCGGCGCCCCAAACGACGACACCAACGAACCCACGTTCACAAGCGGACACCCTGGAGCGAGAACTCACCGGATCGATGCTCTGAGATTCGAGCCAACGTCGTGATCAGCTGAGGACATTACGACAACCAAACTGAACAAAACCAGCAGTATGATCTTCAAAGGACCAGGTCA
Organism: Amycolatopsis sp. NPDC058340; assembly: GCF_042723975.1. Classification (NCBI taxonomy): domain Bacteria; kingdom Bacillati; phylum Actinomycetota; class Actinomycetes; order Pseudonocardiales; family Pseudonocardiaceae; genus Amycolatopsis; species Amycolatopsis sp. NPDC058340. The sequence goes on from NZ_JBHXIB010000031.1 coordinate 66,145, forward strand.
GTAAGTGTCGTCCCCGCGCGAGCGGGGTTGGTCCGCGGACAGCGTTGATCCGCGCCCCATTGGGCGCGTCGTCCCCGCGCGAGCGGGGTTGGTCCCCGTCGGCCAGGCTCACGTCTCGCCACGCAGGGGTCGTCCCCGCGCGAGCGGGGCTGGTCCGGCGTCCAGTTGTCGATCAACGTCGGTGTGCCGGTTCTCCCCGCGCGAGCGGGGCTGGTCCCGTGAGCCCGTCGAGGTACCAGGACTGTCCGACGTTCTCCCCGCGCGAGCGGGCTGGTCCTGCCGTAGTTCGGCGGCTGGTTCGAGCCAAGCAGTTCTCCCCGCGCGAGCAGGGCTGGTCCGCGTTCAAACGGCCTCCTCGTGGACGTCCGCACGTTCTCCCCGCGCGAGCGGGGCTGGTCCGGGCGAGAACTCCTTCCGTGTCGAGCTGTCCGGGTTCTCCCCGCGCGAGCGGGGCTGGTCCCGGCGGCCCGTCGTCCGGGCGCAGCATCAGCTGGTTCTCCCCGCGCGAGCGGGGCTGGTTCCCTGCACGAGTCCTATTTGGACGCTCTCAAGGTCGTTCTCCCCGCGCGAGCGGGGCTGGTCCCCGGGCGTAGGCTCGTCGATCCTCTTCGCGGTCGTTCTCCCCGCGCGAGCGGGGCTGGTCCCACGTTGACCTGGCTGTCGAGAGTCTTCATGTAGTTCTCCCCGCCCGAGCGGGGCTGGTCCCTCGGATCAAAGGCTTGAAGCGGATCTGACTCCACCATCAGCACAACACGCGTGACGATGTGGCCATGACACGGCGGTGTTCGGCTCCAGCGGTCGCCGCAATGGTGTCGAACAGCTCGACAACGTCCTTGGAACGGCGATACTGAGGCATCCCCGGAGCAGCCTCGGCCTACGCGCCTGACTCCGTCACGAAACAACCAGGCCTGCTCGTGCGACTTCAGAACATGGCTTCCGAATGGATCACCGGTGCGTTCGGCATGAGCGGAGTCGCCCTTTGATTTCGGCAAGTCGAATCGGCCCCGGTTCGGCACTCTGATCTGGCCTCGGAAGCTGGGTTGCAGGATCGGTCGGCATCTTGTTGGGCCCACCTCCTGTTGTCGAGGCGGGGTCGGCCCTCTGATTTGGCCCTACCTCGTTCGCGCGTTTCTGCTGGTCGACCTGCATGCTCCAGTGATGGACTGGCTACTGATCGTCGGCGTCGAGCCGGCTCAGTGCTGTGCTGAGGAATGCGTCCCGCCGTTGTCCGAGAAGGTCCGCGTCGAGGTCTGATCTGCCCTGGTCGTGGAGCGCCGGAACGCAGAAGGCCATGTCGGCCAGGGTGCCTAACGCCGCGACGACGTCCCAGTAGGCGACCCGCTCGGCTCGTCGGCCGGCTGCGCGCTGCCACCCCTCCAGGACCTGCTCGGCGGCGGGTAGCCCGAACATCAGAGCAGCGTCGAAGCGTGCACCGCTAAGGTCGATTCCCGGCGATCCAGCGCCGGCACAGTCCCAATCGACCAGACCGGTGCAGCGGTCACCGGACCAGAGCGTGTTCCCGAACCACAGGTCACCATGCACGAAGACTGTCGGGCCGCCGGGCGCGGGCAGCTGTTCCAGGCGTTCTTCCGCAGCCGTCAGCAGCGCGGTGGTGCCCTTTTCCCGGCGCTGGGCGGCGAAGTCGACGTCCGCGATCGAGCGGGTCCGCAGCGGCAGAGCAGCCCGGGGCGCCAACGGAACTGCCTGCAGAGCGGCGGCTGTGGCTCCCAGGCCCTGGAGCCGCTCGGCGGAGGCGACCGACGGGATCCGGCTGTGCCCGGGCAGGACGGTGGTCAGCACTGCCAGGGCGCCTGCTGCGGAACCATCGAGATCGGAGGCGATCAGCCTGGCTGCGGGCAGCTGGTGATCCCCGGCGACGTGCAGTGCCGCGACCTCGGTGGCGAACCGCTGGCAATGGTCGAGATCAGTGGGGTCCCCGAGTCGCAGCACGGCCGCCTCGACGCGGCCACCCGGTTCGAACGTCAACAACCACGGATTGGCTCCCTGCAGTAGGCCGGTGGCTGTGGCCACTTGGGCGCCGCCTCCCACCTCGTCGCTCACCCAGCGCTGGACCTTCTCGGACAGCCCGTGCACCGTGATCACACCCCCGTGTCGCACCTGAAATCGAGCGACCACGATGACACGGGCGCCGCCGACGAGCTCGTATGCCGGGCCGTGGGCATGGCATACGGCTGGTCGAAGATCAGGCAGATGTTGTCAGCTGGCGCGGTTGGTGCGGCGGCGTCTAGTGGTGCGCAGCCGGAACGACTCGATGCCCGTTTCGATGATCGAGGCATCGAAGGTCAAGCGATCCACGATCGCGGCGCAGAGCCGCGGGTCGGTGAAGGTGCTGACGTTGCGCCACCAGGGACAGATGCCGGGTGTGCTGGTGGTGTCGTCGCCTTTGAGCTGGTATCAGCGTTTCTGGATGTTGGGTGTAGCCGGGATCTTGACGGCTTCGGTGCGGGCTTGGTGTTCGGAGTAGCCGAGGGTGACGAGTTCGTCGATTTGCAGCTGGCGGCGTTGGAGGGCGTCGAATTTCTGGGCGAGGGCGTGATTGTAGGCCCAGCGGGCGGTGCCGACGTGCTGGGTGAAGGCGCCGAACTGGGGGTGGTGGGGTCGAGCGCGAACCGGTACGCGCGGAGCCGGCGGGCGGGCTCCGTCGCGGTTGCGGGTTCGTTGCTCATGTCCGGGACATACAGCGGCGCACCGACAGTTCTGGTCCGGTTGCTCGGCGCGTCGCGCGAGCGGCCTGGGCGTCGTTCTCAGTCTGACGGGTTGTGGTCTGGGGAGTCGTTGGTGGCGAATTTTGTTGCTTCGTAGGGTTTCCCGACCAGTGTCGCCCTGGCGAAAACGGGGGTTTGGCCGGTGGTTGCGCCGATGAAGATGGGTGGGGTGGCGAATGTGGCGGCGGTGAAGGCGATGTAGCCGGCGAAGTTTGCCCGGGCGAAGGCGGCGTCGCCGGAGAAGGTCGCTTCGGTAAATGTGGCGCGGTTGGAGAAGGTGGCGTCGTGGAATGCGGCGTGGCTGGCGAAGGTTGTGTGAGCGAATATGGCGTCTTCGAGGAAGGTCGCGCGAAGGAAGTCGGCTCGGGATTGGAAATTTGCGCTGGAGAATGTAGCTTCTTTGGCGAAGGTGCTGTCGTCGAATGTCGCTTTCTCGGTGAAAAAGTCTCCGTTGAACAGGGCCTGGCCTGAGAATTTTGTTCCCTCGAACTGAGTAGGTTTAGCGAAGGTCACTCCGACGAAGTTGGCAAGGTCATTGAAGGTAGCGTTGTTGAAGGTGACCGGAAGTTTGAACGAGGCTAGGTGGAACCATGCCTTTTTGGTGAAGACGATTTTGTTGAAGTTGGCGTGACCGTTGAAGGTGGCTGCCACGAAGTCGCTGTTGGCAGCTAAAGTCGCACATGAGAAGTCGATGTTGCTGGTGAAGTTTGCTCCGGTGAAGTAGCAGTCGGCGGCAAAAGTCGTATGGGCGAACGCGGCACGGCCGTTGAAAGTGGTTTCGTGAAAGTTGCCGATTCCGATATGCGCGTCGTTCAGTACGAAGTCGATGAGTTGGGCACCGGCGAGGTTGAGGTCGAGTGGTCCCCAGTAGGCGATGTCGCGGTCAGGTTTGAGGTGATCGCTGAGGATGCCTTGAGCGGTAAGCCGTACTTCGCGCTCTTGGATCTGTGTTCGGTGCTGCTCGAGTTGCTGGGCGTCAGTCTCGTCGAGTGGCGGCATGGGGAACTGGTAGGGCATGCGGAGGTAGGCACAGAGGACGTTGACGATGGTCTGGCGCTGGCCCTCGTTATCTTGGGCGAGGCGCTCGAGGGCGTAGAGGCCGCCGAGCCGGACCGGGGCCTTGTCGGAACCGAGCTGTTCGACGGCCTTGGTGTACAGCTCGGTAATCCGACGGGCCGCGGCGTCGGCGCGGGCGTCATCGGCGACGCGCTCCTGGTGGGCTTGGGTGCTGGCGGCGACGTCTTGCTGGTGAGCAAGGGCACGTTCGCGGTTATCGAGATCGGCCTCGGTGGAATGCTGCCGACGCCAGGCGAGGTAGAGGGCGACGACACCGCCACTGCCGACGCCGATGCTCAACCCGATCTTCAACGCATCGAGACGGGCTTTGACCAGGTCCGCGCCGGTGAGCCCGGCGGTGGCCGGCCACCACAACGCCACCACCGCCGCCGCAGTCAGCACCGCGATCACCAGCGCGGTGGTCCACATCGCCGTCCGGGTCAGCTCCGGCAGCCGTCGCACCGACGAGGTCGTCGGGCTCGGTGGCGGGTTGGTGACGGCCGGGGGCCGCGGGTCGTCGGTCATGCCCATCATCGTCGCGAAAGCCGGTCGAGGTGTTTCGGGCCGTGTCAGTACTTCACGGATCGCGGCACGATGGTGCCGATCAGGCTGTCGATGGCGTCGAGCGCTCGGGAGCTGGTGTCGAAGGTGCTGAGGGCACTGAGAACGACATCTCGGTCAAGCTGGTTCTCGGCGTGCATCTCCTGCAGGATCTGGCGGGCGCGATCGCGGCCGAAGCCTCTGGCATAGCCGTTGTTGCCGTAGCTCACGAGCTCGTTGAGCCGGTCGACCAAGGCCGGGGGCAACGACGGCTCCGTCTGGCCGGTGTCGAGGTTCTGCGCTCCCAGCACGGCCGCCCAGCCTGCCTTCAGCCATGGTGAAGGGTGATCGACGAGTACGAGGGCGTTCCCGCGGGCCAGCCGTGTCGCGAGCTCGAGCGTTTGGGGACGGCCGGGAACGTGTGCGATGACCGCTCCTGGTCGTACTGTGACTCCGGAGCCGCGGGGCGAGGCATGCCGACCGTCTCTGAGCGGCGCGAAATGCGATGCTCCGTGTGTTCCGCCTTTTTCGTCGGTCACCAGGACCGGCTGGAGGCCGCGTGCTGCGGCTTGGTCTTCGGCCCAGGCGATCGCGAGAATGGCCGCGTCGTCGATGGGGCGGTCTTGCTGGTAGGGAACCCATGCGGGCACGAAGTCAGACGCCATCCGCGAACGCTAACGAATGGGTACGACAGTTTCCGGGCAGCTGGACGGGCGACACGCGTGTCGAACTGGGCGGGTTGTGTCGGGGTGGCTGTTTAGTCTCGGTGTTCTCGTCGCTGTGCATCACGCGTGCACGCGCTGGACGGGTGGTGAAGGAGACTGGGATGGCTTCGCGGTTTGACGAGCAGTGCGAGGCACTGCTGATGTTCTTGGAAGAGGCAATCGATGGCGATCGTGATGTTGAGCGGTTCTTGACCGGTTTGGGGCTGGCCCGGCAGGAACGGTTCGACGTGGTCGCGTCTCTGGCCGCTCGAGAGTTGGTGGTCAACGACAGGAAGCTAGCGCGCGTGGACTGCCGGTTGACTGGTGAGGGCCGTCATCGGGCGCAGCAGCTGATCGAGCAGCGTCCCGCGCGTCGGGCGGCCGAGCTGCGGACCCGCATGCTCCGCTGGTTGGACACGGAGTCCAGGCGGGTTGATTGGTCGGGGTTCCTTGCTAGTGACCAGGTGGTTTACCAGCAGCATCCGTTCACCAAGACCGAAGTCGAGCACCAGGCCGAGTTCCTTTTCACCGTTGGTCTGATCACAGCTCTCAGCGGTGATCAGGCCGTCGACGGGATCTATGGTCCGAAGCTGTCACCACGAGGCCGCGACTGCCTAATCCACGGCGGGGATGTCGCCGCGTACCTCGGGACGAGTCCTGTGCCGTCGAGCACCACCGTCCGTAACAGCCAGGACACGTACATCGGCTCGATCACCGGTGGCATGCAGTCGTGGAACAGCGCCACGGTGTCCCAGGTCCAGCACAACAATGCCCCCGCAGGCTATGAGGAACTCTCCCGGATCGTGGAGCTGCTGCTCGCGCAGCTTCCGGGACGAACCGAGCTGATTGGCGAGGCCCGGGAGGACATTCAGGAGGCGGCCGAGGAAACCCTCGCCGTAATCGCAGGCCCAGAGCCGAAACTCGGCAAGGTTCGCCGTCTGATCGACAGTCTCGTCGGCGCACTCGGCCGCGCCGCCCTTCCCCTTGGGCAGGGTATGGCGCAAGGGGTTCATGAAGGCACAGCGAAGTGGGCCGGCGAGCACTCTCAACTGCTGCTCAACTCCTTACCGATGTGACAGTGCGAATCACATGGCTCCCGCGCGGGAGCGGGCAGATCGGCCGCACGATCGGTGACTCCGAAGCCGAAAAGCAGTTGCGCCAGATCAGGCAAATCGTCTGCGGCTGAAGACGTAGGCCCTGTGAACCCAAAGCTTCGAGCAGCGCGATGACCTCCTGGACACACATGCTCGCTGTCGTGTTGGTGTCGCCCGGCCCGGCGGCGACGTCCACGCACACTTCGGCTCCCTCCTGGGTTCGACGACCACCTTGCCCTCGCCTAGGAACTCGGCTTGGTCGAGTCCGGGCCTGAATCGACCGACGAACTCGCCCGCCGCTGGGGGACCCTGTGAACCCAGCGGCCTTCCGATCAGGATGGAACGCCTGACCGCGACCGAGCACGCCCTGTCCGACCTGTTGCGGCACGCCGCCCGCCGAATTCGTAACGACGGTCATTTCGAGCTGCAGGCGGCCGTCGACGGCGTGCCTCCCCGCGCCGTCGATATCAGCCCGGTCGCCGACGTGCTCGCCGCCGCCGTGGGAATCTCGCACTCTACGAAGGCCGCGGCTGGCACGAAGCGAAGATCCTCGCCCGGGTCTCGGACATGGACCGGGCCGCGGTCACGCTGGCCCGAGCGATCGTCGAGCCGGAGCGCTGACGATCCGCGCGGCGCGGGGCTCGTGACGCCAGCACGCGTTCGTACGCCGCTTCGGGGAGTTCGAGGTGAAGAGCGTGCCCCGCAGTGGCTGGGCCGCTTCGACAACGAGGTCGGTACGGTCCTGGTGACCGGGGTTCTCCGCGGGGTGCAGCTGGGCGAGCCGGTGCCGGCATTGAGGCACAGCTCGGTGATCCGCCGTTCGATGGCGTCGGCGCGGGCGTCGTCGACTGTTCGCTCTTGCGGGGAGAGTGCGGCTTCGGTGGAGTGCTGGCGGCGCCAGACGAGGTAGAGCGCGACCACTCCCCCCGCTGCCGACACCCGATGCTCAACCCCGACCTTCAGCGTGTCCAGCCGCGCCTTCACGAGATCCGCGCCGGTGAGTCCGGCGGTGGCCGGCCACCACAACGCCACCACCACGATCACCAGCGCGGTGGTCCACATCGCCGTCCGGGTCAGCTCCGGCAACCGCCGCACCGATGGCGTCAGGCTCGGTGGTGGGTTGGAGGCGGCGGCCGGGGGCGTCGGTCATGACCTTCATCGTCGCGAAGCCGGTCCAGATGTTTCGATCCCCGGCGGCGTAAGCGGTGATTATGGTCTTCCTGGTGGTTCGAGAGGTTCTCTGTCAAGCGTTGCTTCGTCGAAGGTGACGTCGCCTGCGAAGGTTGTCGCGTTGAACTCGGCGTCGCGAGCGAAGGCCGCGCCGGTGAAGGTGGCGTTGCCGTTGAAGACCGCTTCGTTGAATTTGGTTCCGCTGGCGAACACGGCATCGGTGAACAGGACGAAGTCTTCGAAAGTTGTCTCGTTGAATGTTGCGGCCTCGACGAAGTTGACCCTGCGAAAAAAGGCTCTTCTGGCGAAGTTCGTCTCGTCGAACACGGCGATGCCGGTGAAGGTGGCCCCGTCGAACTGAGAGGCGCGGCTGAAGGTTGCTTTGAAGAATGTGGTGCTGCTGGTGAAGGCCGCCATGTCGAAGCGGGTGTGACCGGTGAAGGTCGCCTGGTAGAACCCGGCGATGCCGGTGAAGGTGGCGTGGCGAAAGGTGCTGCTTCCGATGCGGGCCTGGCCCAGGTCGAAGTCGATGAGTTGTGCGCCGGTGAGGTCGAGGTCGCGCTCGCCCCAGTAGGTTTCGCCGCGGTCGGATTTGAGGTGGCTGGTCAGGATGCGTTGGGCGGCGAGCCGGACTTCGCGTTCCTGAACAAGGGTGCGATGCTGCTCGCGATGTTCGGCGTCGGCGTCGGCCGGTGGTGGTTCGGGGTGTTCGAAGGGCATGCGGAGGTAGGCGCAGAGGACGTTGACGATGGTCTGGCGTTGGGTTTCGTTGTCTTGGGCGAGGCGCTCGAGGGCGTAGAGGCCGCCGAGCCGAACCGGGGCCTTGTCGGAACCGAGTTGTTCGACGGCCTTGGTGTACAGCTCGGTGATCCGACGGGCCGCGGCGTCGGCCCGGGCGTCGGCGGCGACTTCTTGCTGGTGGGCGAGCGTGTTGGCGGCGGTGCGTTCGGCGAGCTCGTGTGCCTCGTACTTGGCGAGCAGGTCGAGTTCGGTGGAGCGCTGGCGCCGGATGCCGAGCCAGAGGACGAGTACGCCGCCGAGGCCGACGCCCAGGGTGCCGCCGGTCCGGATCACCTCCAGCTTCGTGCCGTCGACCCCGATGCCGAGCATCAGCCACACCGCACCAACCGCGACCAGCAACATCACCGGAATCCCAGCCGGGATCACCCAGCCCGGGATCGGCCGCGTCGCTGGCCGAGGCTCCCCCGGTGGCGCCGGCGTTTCCGGGCGTGCCGCTCGGGGCAGCTCCGGCGGCCGCCGCTCCGACGACGTCGTCATCGGGCTCAGCGGCGGGCTGGCGGCTGGGGGCCGCGATTCCTCGGTCATGACCTTCGTCGTCGCAGAAAGCGGTCGAAGTGTTTCGGCAGGATCTCGACGACCGCTCAGCTCCGGATCGGCGCAGGTAGTTCGTCAGCCGCACCGAGAGCGCCCGAGCCGAGATGGGCATGAAGGCTGTCAGCCCGCCGGGGAGAGCCGGGTACCACCCCACCACTCCCCCGCTGCCCACACCGATGCTTGACCCGATCTTCAACGCGTCGAGCCGGGCTTTGACGATGTCGGGGCCGGTGAGTCCGGCGGTCGCCGACCACCACAGCACGGTCACCGCGGCCGCGGTCAGCACCGCGATCACGGCTGCGGTGGTCCACATCGCCCTGCGAGTCAGCTCCGGCAGCCGGCGAACTCCTCGCGATGAGGGACCTGTTCGATCACGTCCGGCTCGCTCCGGTCGGCCGGAACGGCCGGAAGCGGACTCGGACTCCGTCGACCCAGACGGCGTTCAGCTCGCCAAGGGCGTTGATCCCGGGTGACCGAGGCGACTGGAAGATCGTCAACGGCGTCGCACTCCGACTCCTGGCCGATGCCGAAACAACGGGAGTCCATCCCGGCGATGTCCAGGCACGTGTGCTCGCCGCCGCGAAGCGCGAGCGTCTCGACGACTGGACGTTTCAGGCTCTGCGCAACCTGTTCCTGCCGCCCATCGCGCTCGCCCACGGCGACGACGGATCCGTGTCGTTCAGCAACGAGATCCACCGCACGCAGGCGATGCGCGATGCGAAGACGCACACCACCATCGTCGCCGAGCACGAACTCGTCGGCGCAGCAGGCATCTGACTCGTTGTGCGAGACGTCGCCGCGGCGAGAAGACGGTGGAGTCGCCGGAGGACCTCCGCAACTGTGCTGGCCCCTCGATGAGAAGGCCTGCCAGGAGCTGCCGTTCGGTTTCACCGCGGTGCTCGTGAAGAGGGGCTAGCTCGTCGAGGAACGAGAGGTGGGAGGGCCGAGCGTGAGCTGGGACCGGATCACGCTCGGGATATCCGCGCCGAGCGCGGCGTTCGCCTGCACCAGTTGCACCGCACTAGCCGCCTCCGGCCTACGCCTACATGTATCCCTCAGCGAAGCCGTACCGGGCAGCGAGGTCAGCGGTCGTCTCTACCCGCCCGGTCCGCTCCAGCACACCGGAGTCGGCGGCGAGCGCCGCAACGCCGCGGCCGACGAACCGCGGGATCTCCCTGGGCGCGGGCATGACCCAGCCCCGGCTGCGGGCGATCACCGGTGACAGGCAACGTCCGGATGGCGGCTTCAACAGCGCCGCGATCTCGCTGGCCGTCACGTATGACCGGCTGCGCGGCTTGGCCAAGCCGGCGCGGAACCGCCGGTCGAAGAACCTGCGGATCAGGATGGTGTCCGCGCCGAAATGCCAACCCAGGACACGTGGCCCTCGAGCTCGCCAGTAGTTGTCGCCACGGTAGACGTCGAAGGCGCCGATAACGCTGCGCAGATGGGCTTCGGCACGGCCGGAGATCTCCGAACGGCACCGGATCAGCAGCTGGACCGCGAAGACCGGCTCATCCGTGGCGAACTTGTTCGCTATCGGCGCTTGCTGTCGCGGGGCAGACCGGCCGGCTCCGCGTGCGGTCGGCACGAACTCACCAACGATCTCGCCGGCGGCCTCGGCGAGCGCTCCCGCTACCGTCCCTTCCGGCTTGGCCGTCTGACGAGCAAGATGGCGGATCCTAGCGGGCGTCAGCGGAATCAAGTCGAGACAGACATCGACCTTCTCGCCGAGGTCCGGCCGGACGTCACCCAGCGCGTTCGCCAGCGCCTGCAGCGGGTCGTCGGGCCGAAGCGGGAGCGCCTTGAGTGCGAGGTGGGCTGGCCTCGCGAGAACCAGCTCGGCGCGTGCCACGTGCACCTGCGGTGCAGCTCTCCTGGCGGAAGGAGAAGTCTCCCCAGCTCGGCGTGCCCGGAGGTCTCGCAAGTTCATCGCGCTCCACCGTTCACACCGGGGTCATTTCGCCCTCGTCCGTGGTCGGGGGGACGTATCTCCTCGGTCGCCCGAGTCGCGCCGGATCTCGACTTCCGGGTAGGTCAGCTTGCTGATCACGCCGGTGATCGACTCCCGGCCTTCCACGCTCATGGCCAGCTTCCCGAACGCCTCGTCGGTGCTGAACCGCACCCGGACGCCGACCGCGGCCTTCGGCACCCAGCCGTGCACCGGGCGCACCCGGCCGAGCTGGTGCGCGAACGCCAGAACGCCCTGGAGGGACGGGTCGAACGTGGTGGTCGGGAGGAGGTCGTAACTGACTCTGGAGCGGAGGTGGCGGGAACGTAAGTGTCGGTGGAGGACGAAGACCGCGATCAAGATCGCGACCACCGCCGTGGTCACCCACCAAAGCGCGGGCTCGGCGAGCACGTGGTGAATATCGAGCGCCTTCGGCGCGCTGGTTCCCTGGATGGCCTGACGGCCATGGGGGAACAAGTCGGCATTTCCGACTGGGCTTGTCCACAGGGCCTGACCAGCGGAAGCCTTCGCAGACACAGAACACGCCAGCGCTGGGTCGACCGCAAGGTCAATCGCAAGCTCATTGTGTAACATCATGCTCGAGGCATGTACGCAACTAGGCGCGTTCGATGCGGGGTCGAGTGCCATGCCACGAAGCAACTTGATCTCACTCTGCGCTGGCCTTCAGGAACACCCGACACACCCGCGCGGTGACGTGATTCGACGAAGTCGTCTACTTCGGTGAACCGATTAGCATCTTGTAACGGGCAAGGACAGCCTGTACACGTTGAACATGACACATTGGGCGATCAACGGTGTTCCGCTGCTGTCCACAGACCATGAATTACTTGACCAAGACTTGATCGGCCCCAGCAACAGACCCCTCCATCGCGCCTACCTCGTCAGAGCTGTTGACACTCCTCCTGGGAATTTGCAGACAGCCGGCGAACCAGTTTCTGCAGTCAGAGATTTCGGTGAGTACACCAAGTACGTGACACCCCACGCCTCGCAGCTACCCTCCCTACTTGACCAAGAGTTTTTCGAAGCTCGGCAACTTACGTTTCCCCGACAAGTCAATGTGACTACATCAAGATTGGAGCTTTGGGACGCCCGGAGCGCTCAATCGATAGCCGTTCTGATGGTCGACTTTTCCGGAAGCATTACCGACATAGTTTCCGTTGCTCGATGGCTCACCTCAGGGCGTTTCAAAATCAACAACGCACGAACTGCTGCGATCGTCGAGCGCCTCTGCGTCCCAGACAGGTCTACCGCCGAATCCAAGCTTCTTGAGAAGCATATTCTCGTCGTGCCGTCCACTGCCGGGAATATTGAATATAACCTTGACGCATTACAGCGGATCATTCACCGAGCAGACACGCCCGCCAGACCAGGCGTCGAAGGTCTCCACTTTCCACCCCAGATGAACCGAAGAGCGTACAGCGTCTGCGCACACGGACCACATGCAACCGTCCTATTAGGGCATCAGGAATACATGGAGAATGCTTGTCTTACTGGACTTTGCCAGGCAGTCGCAGCCTCCGAACGAGTGAACAAGATATTCGACACCGCCATCGCCACACTTGCCGCAGGTGCCGTTCGCCATGAGGCTTCAACACTGGCCGACTTGCAGCGCAATCTGACAGATAGGCACTCACAGATTCAGCAACTACACATTGAGATCGGCCTGAACGTCGAAGCACAACTGGAAAGCCGACTCCTCGTTTCCGGCACCCGAATCAAGGAGTACTATGAATCAATCATTGCCACGAACAAGATCAGGGAGCGACTACATGCCACACTTCGAATCCTCTCCAGACTTGAGCAAATAGTCCGCACCGAAGGAGATTTTATCAATAGCGCCCAAAAGTCCGTTGACCTTGAAAGAAGGCGGTCGTGGTCAGGACCCCTTCTGGCACTGCCGGCCATCGCTGTACCTTTAACTCTGGTGCTGTCCTACCTGGGCGCGAATGTTGATGAAGTCGGCCAGGGAAACTCGGCCCTCGACCTCGCCAGGTTTGGATGGGTCTATGGCGGAATTCTTCTGGCGACCCTTGCGATCCTACTGTCAGGTCTACCCGCGCTCTTACGCGCACGACGCCTCGCCTCACGTCCGTACGCACAGACAACTCCACTTCGCCGTAACCTCACCAGCGGTGGGCGGGATACTGCTCCAACACGCCTATCGCAACATGTTCACTCCCCCGGCGTAGCTGGCGAAATTGATGGTGTCGATCCGAACCAAAGAACCTGAGTTAGGAGCATTGATCATCTTGCCGCCGCCGACGTAGATCCCCACATGGTGGATGAGCCCAGGGCTGTAGAACACGAGATCACCTGGTCGTAGAGCGCCGAGCCCCGCTTCTTTCGGCACGCGCGCCCCTAACGCGAACTGTGACCTGCTGTTGTGTGGCAACGAGATACCGACCTTGGCGTAGGCGAAGAGCACCAGACCGCTGCAGTCGAAGCCGATCTTGTTGTAGTCCCCGTGCCGGTCTGCGACGCCGCCGTCACGGATCCCGCGGCTCGGCCCAGCAGCCGTGCCACCGCCCCAGGCGTACGGCACACCGAGCTGCGACATCGCGGCGCCAATCACGATCTTCGCTGCCCCGGAAGCGCTGACGACAGGCCGGAGTTCGACCGCGTCGTAGCGCTCGATGTTGGCAAGGACCTGAGTGACGTAGGTCTGGCTGCCGTTGTACCGCAAGAGCGCGGCGCGTAGCTGGGCCTGGTCCTTTAAGTTCCGAGGCCCGGTTCCGCAGAGGTAGGCCGCCGCGCCGAGGGCGGCGTCGAAGGCGTTGTGCGGGTTGTGGGTGCCGTCGTCGTTGCCGTCTTGTGCGACGCCGGCCCAGGTGGTCGTGAGGAACTGGAACGGGCCGACGGCGCGTGCGAAGGTTCCGTCGGGATTTCGGATGGGAGTGCGGTTGCCTCCGACGCCGCTGCCGTCGAGGGGCGGGCCGAGGATCGGTGGGTTGATGTCTCCGTTGGGCGCGATCGTCCGGCCTGAAGCGTGACGGGATTCGACTTCGGCGATGCCTGCGAGGATCGACCAGCGCATCCCGGCACAAGTGGGGCGGATGCCAGCGACGCGCTGGGACGCCTGTTGGTAGGCGGTGAGCATGACGTCCGGGATGCCGGGCACGTGTCCTGGCGCCGAGCTTGACCCGTCTGCTCCTCCGGCGATGACGACGATGATCAGGACGGCGACGAGCACGCAGGCGATGACCGGCCCGAAAAGAAGAAGGAGCGCGAGGCAGCCCATCGTTTCAGATGTTCGCGGACCTCGTTGCGGACGTGGTCGGCGAGTTGGAGGGCGAGTAGCGGGTTCATGACCGGTGCTCGTTCAACCGGGTACGCAAGCGTTGCGACCACGTCGGCGTGATCGGCAACATCCCCGGCGGCAGCGCAGTTGGTTCCGGGACTGAGCTCTGGGCGCGTGGCGTTCTCCCAGCGGAAGCGGGCGCCGCGATGTCGGTGCCGGTGAATTCGGGAGTGGCCGAGATCCTGGAGGGTGGCGGAGTCGCAGCTGGCGACTCACTGGCTGACCGGCGGCTGCCGAGAACCGACGCCGCGGTGGTCGCGACATTCACCAAGGGGCCTTGCGGCGGCACCGAGGTTTCCAGCGTACGTGGCAGCGTAGGTCTTCGCGGCGCCCGCCTTGCGCCCGAGCGCGGCCTTAGCCGCGGTGCCCCGAGCGGTGAGGGCGGTGTGTGCGCGGTTAGCGGCGGCGGGCCAGGACACCGGGGCGCCCAGGGGGAAGGAGACGGCCTTGCTGCCAGCCTTCCCGCCCAGCTTGCCCGCGGTCACCAGCCGGTTCTTCAGGTCGTTCGCCGGGGCGATGGCCTCAGTGAAGGCACCGGCGCCGGTCTTGATGGTGCGGCTGATCCGGCGCGGCCCAGGCTCGACGATGGGCAAGGGCATGGATTTCGGCCCGCTACGTGGCCTGCCGAGCCGCTGGACACCGGAATTGACGCTGGACCGGATCCGCTGAATGTTCGTCATGAGCCGCTTGCGGAACAGGAAGCCGGAGAACACGACGATGTCGATGACGGCGAACTTGACCAGTTGAGGGCCGAGGTCGGCGAGCATGAGCGACCGCAGCAGCACGGTCATGACGGCGATGAAGAACATACCCATCAGCAGCTTGGCGACGGTGCCGGCGATCGAACTTATGCGGTAGGCCAGCTGGTGCTGCAGTGTCGGGATCAGGGCCGCGATCAGGGCTAGGCTGAGAAGAAGGCCTTCGAAGAGCAGAAAGTACGGGGCAAGGATCTGGATCGCGTTCAGGCAGATGGTGAGGATCGCGAACAGGATCATCGCGACGGCGTACTCCCACGCCCCGAGCATGCGATCGCCGTCGGCGACCCCGTTGTACTTGCCGTACTCGCTTGGACAACCGGCGAGCTCGCGGTGTCGAAGACCAGGTTGGCCGCGACGTGGTGTCGTCGTCGAAGTGGGTAGCGGCGAATCTGCTCCCAGAGGTGACCGATGGTCGCGGCCTGGACATCGGCGTTGGCTTCGTTCGCTGAGACTCCGCCTCCGGTTATGCCGCGGCGGGCTCCGAACGTGCCGATGGCCGCCCGGCTCGCCCGGATGACGCGTCCGACGATGCTCGGTACCGCGGGCAACATGGCGTTCAGCACGACTTCCCCAGCGGTGACGCCTTCGGCTCCGGCGAGCGCGGACCGCTGCAACAACGCGTACAGAACTTCGTCGTGACGCGCGTAGTCACGGCTGGCGAGGACTTCCGAAAGCCGCTCGTGAGCACCAAGGCCTGCCAACGCTGGATCCTGCGCCGCCCAGGCACTGAGGGCGGTGTCGAATCGCAAGCGCGACTTCGGGTCAGCGAGCTGGCGTTGGAGCGCGGTGAGCGGGCTGGAGGTGGCGGACATCGTGGGCCCCTTCGAGCGGCGACAAGATCGCCACGAGGCTCGAAACCACCCCTCGCCCTTTCCCTGGCTCAGATCCTTGCCCCGGCTCTGGGGCAAGCCGACTTTCACCTGATCGGAGTGCGTTCAACACTTCCGCGCTAGGGACCGCCAGCGGAGAGGACGACTTCCGCCCCACCTCGCGAGACGAGAGCCACCGCTGGGTCTCGCTGCTCTTCCAGCCGAACGAGACGAGGTCTCGGCCAGTCTCGATAGGCGCCCCGTGCGGCGCACATCCGAGCTCCGGTCGATCGGTGAATCCAAAGGACGACCACAAGTGCATGTCTCGGTCGATCTCTTTCGATTCGTCGTTCCGTCTCTCCGCGGCGGCGAAGTCTCGCCGTTGGCTGAGGCAGGTCTCGGCAGTTCGGGATGGACTGGATGAATATTTCTGGGGACGGTGCGGTTGCTCCTGAGACGCCTGATGGGCCCAGCGACGGGCTCGTCTGGTGCTACGATCAACGTCTCAAATCTGGCGATCGCCGCTATTCTGGTTACGTCACAACGGTTTCGGGTGTCCCGGGCGATCGTCTTCGCAGGCGGCTCAACGCCGCGATCAGCGAGCTACTCCAGTGGGCCGCGCACCAGTCCGGCCCAGCAAGTCCCGAGGACGAACCGCCGACATGACGACCTTCGAGCAAGTGAACGATCCTCCGGCGCCCGGCAGCTATGTCTCCGGGCCTTCCGGGCTGTCCGACTACGCCGTATCACCCCTGGGCATGCCCGCGGCCTTGCTCCGCGACGAAGTCCGCGTGGCCTTCCTCGGCCGGACATCCACCGAGGACCTGCAAGACCCTCGACAGTCGATGCTGCGCCAGCTCGCCAACTGCAAGGCCGCGATACCCGACTCATGGGTGATCGTGGCCCACTTCTACGATGTCGAGTCCGGCCGGCTCGCCCTGGACAACCGAGGCCGCGGTACAGACTACGAGCGCTTCGACATCCCGATCCCTCGAGCGGGTGGCGTGAGCGACCTGCTCAAGGAAGCACCTGCGCACACCCGGGCGTTCGACGTGGTCATCTGCGAGGGGATTTCCCGTGTCGCGCGCCGGGCGTTCGAGGGACTGTCCATCGAGCGTGAACTCGAGCGCGCGGATGTGCCTCTCTTCGCGTCGAACGAGCCCATCACGTTGTCCGGCAGCCGCGCGCAGCGCGTCCTCCAGCGCCGTATCAACCAGTCCATCGCCGAGTATGAGGTCCTCAACACCCTGGAGCAGTCCTGGGGCGGGCTCTGCACACACGTCCGAGACGGCTGGAACATCGGCAAGCCACCGCACGGCTACAAGGCCAAGGTGCTTCCGCATCCCAACCCGACGAAGGCCGACAAGGGGAAGACCAAGTCTCGTCTCGAACCGGACGGCCGACGCGCCGAGACCGTCACGCAGATCTTCCACTGGCGGTACTACGACGGTCTCGGCTGCGAGACCATCGCAGACCTGCTGAACGCCGATCTCGAGCGCTACCCGCCACCGACCGCGCCCAGCAAGGCACGCACTCGCGGCTTCTGGGGCAAGAGCTCGGTGCACGGCATCACGACCAACCCCAAGTACACCGGCTACCAGGTCTTCAACCGCCGAGCCACGAAGTCGCGACGCGGCAAGGTCAACGAGCCGTACAAGTGGGTCTGGTCACCGAAGCCTGTTCACGAGCCGCTGGTGCCCAAGTGGATGTTCGACGAACTCACCGGCCGTCGGACGGCACGACGCGGTTCACGGGCCGACGGGACCACCAATCAACACCCGCAGACCAACCGCACGTACCTGTTCCGCGGCGGGTCGTCCACAGCTGCGGACGCCGCATGATCGGCGACTCCCGGAAGGGACGGCCGACGTACTACCTGTGCTGGCCCAGAAAGAACAACCGCGGCGTCGCCGACCCTCACGCCGATCTGCCCACCGCGGTCCGGATTCGCGAAGACGAACTTCTAGACGCGGTCGGACGTTTTTTCGCCGACCGGATCTTCGGACCTGACCGTACGTCCATTCTGGAAGCCGACCTGGCCACTGTGGACGACACCGCAGCACGGGCACGCGCGGAAGACCGCGAGCGTCTCCAACGACAGCTCACCGACATCGAACGCAAGCAAGAAGCACTGCTCCGCCAATCACAAGATGGCGCACCTGACGACCACTTCGCGAAGGCGCTGAGGCAGAGCCACAACGAACTGGCGGCGAACAAGAACACCGTTCAAGCCGAGATGGTTCAGCTGGACGTGCAAGACATCGAGACTCCAGCACCACCCACACCCTCGGACCTGAGCCTTCTGGACGCCGTCCCTTACTTGCGGGTCAACTTGGCCAGGGCTCCGCAGGCACTCCTACAGACGCTCTTCGAGGTGACACAACTCACCGTGCAGTTGAACGACCTCGGCGACGTCGTGACGATCGGGGTTAAACTGCCAGCAGATCAAGTGACCGCGATAGCGGAAGCAGGAGAAAGGATCACAGACGCCATGTCGGCTACCGAAATAGCAAAAAGCGCCGATCAGAATGATCGACGCTTTTTGCGTGGTAGCTGTACGTACCCCCGATGGGATTCGAACCCACGCTACCGGCGTGAGAGGCCGGCGTCCTAGGCCGCTAGACGACGGGGGCTAGGATCTCTCTCCTCTTGGAGGAGATTTTCAGTTGTTCACCTGCTGTGTTGCTGTGGAGAAACTTACCAGACCGGGTTTCCCTCCTTCACAGGGGGGTCACTCTGTGTTCACTCCGGAGAGTTCTCCAGCTGGGGTACCAGGACTCGAACCTAGACTAACTGGACCAGAACCAGTCGTGCTGCCAATTACACCATACCCCAGTGAGGTACCGTTCCGATCTTGACCGGCTCGGTGCCGCACGAGAAAGAATACTAGAGCACGCCGTTCCGCACCGTGAAAGCGGGGGTCTCGGTAGCGCGCTGAGCGGGCACGCCGAGCTTCGCGAACTCGGAAACGAGCAGCTCAGGCAGCTCGTCGAGGCCCGAGATGGTGTGCACGCCCGCCGGGGCGCGCTCGGCGATGCCGTCCCGGTCGAGCCAGACGGCTCCCAGGCCGGCGTCGCGCGCGCCGATGGCGTCGGTGTCGAGTTTGTCGCCGACGTGGACGGCTTGCGCCGGGTCGCAGCCGAGGCCGAGGCAGACCGAGTGGAACATCGCCGGGTCGGGTTTGGCTACTCCGAGTTCACCGGCGATGGCCACGTGATCGAAGAACCGGGCGAGGCCGAGGTCGGCGATCTTCTTGCGTTGATGCGCGCCCGAGGCGTTCGTGACCGCGGCGACGAGAACACCGGCGGCCCGCAGCCATTCCAGGCACGGGAGGACATCTTCGAACAATTGCCACGAACGGGTGAGAATTTCACGACGACGTCTTTCGAAGCCGCTGACCTGGTCTTCGTCGGCCAAAATGCCGATCTCGGCGAGGAAGCATTCCGTACGCTTGTAATGCATGGTCGCGTAATCGATTTCGCCCGCGACCACCAGCGCGACATGCTCTTCGGTGATGAGATCCCACAGCGGCCAAAGGTCGTTCTGGCCGGTGAGGGCACGCAGGCTGAGACGGATCGCCGCCGTGCAGTCGATCAAGGTGTCATCGATGTCGAGGCACACCAACCGTAACTCCGGGGGCTCCCACGGGGCTCCGTCCGGAGCGTCCGGCGTGGTTCGTGACGAGGTCCGGGGCACGAGAGCGAAATCCACCAAGTGAGGCTAGGGCACTCAGCGCGATCGCGACTCTGCCGATGAGGTGATTAAGGCTGGTCTGTTCCGGCGCGGGCACTCTACTCCCAGTTGGTGAGATGACGTGTTTTAGTTACCGGACAACGGCTAACACGGGCGGCCGGGTGAAATGTCGATACGGGGCGCCCCATCCGATTCGCGGCGCGTACACCCCGTGATGACAACGAAATCCTTACCCGGCTTCGGTCGCGAGACCGTCCACAAGGGCATTTCCGCGATTTCCGTCCTTCCGGGACGGTCGCGTGCCTCTCGTGTCCTTTTTGGACATTCGCCTCGATCACCGCCCGGCCTCACACGGTCCGGTGAGACCTGCGCCATACCCCGAACAGCGTATCCGCCCGGATGGCGCTTGACGGGCTCGTCGCAGGGGTGCATCCTGAGCTTATTCAACGAGTGATGAATAAGCGGTTCGAAGGGGTGGGACGGATGAACGAACGTACGAACTGCGTGGTCGTCGGCGGTGGCCCCGCCGGCATGGTCGCCGGATTGCTGCTGGCCAGGGCCGGGGTCGAGGTCACCGTGCTGGAGAAGCACAAGGACTTCCTGCGGGACTTCCGCGGCGACACCGTGCACCCGTCGACGTTGACGTTGCTGGACGAGCTGGGCCTCAGCGAGAAATTCCTGAGCCTGCCGCACAGCCAGATCGCCTACGCCGGCTTCCCCGCCGAGGACGGCACGATGATGCGCCTCGCCGACCTGACCAGGCTGAAGGTGGCACACCCGTACATCGCGATGGTCCCGCAGTGGGACTTCCTGGACCTGCTCGCCGACGCCGGCGCGAAGGAGCCCACGTTCACGCTGCGGCAGAGCACCGAGATGACCGGGCTGATCTTCGAACACGGCCGGGTGAGCGGGGTCCGCTACCGCGACGCCGACGGGAAGACCGGCGAACTGCGCGCCGACCTGGTGATCGCCGCCGACGGACGCTGGTCGCTGGCCCGTCGCGAGGCCGGGCTGATGACGAAGGACTACCCCATCCCGTTCGACGCGTGGTGGTTCCGGATCTCGCGGCGGGACGGCGAACGCGAGGGCATGCTGACGCCGAAGATGCGGGATCGCCGCTTCGCCGTGCCGCTGCCCCGCAAGGGCTACTTCCAGATCGCGTACCTCAGCCCCAAGGGCCAGGACCTGCGCGACCAGGGCATCGAGGCGTTCCGGGAGAACGTGGCCGCGATCCTGCCCGAGCTGGCCGACCGCGTCGGCGAGCTGAAGACGACGGACGACGTCAAGTTCCTCGACGTCAAGATGAACCTGCTGCGGAAGTGGCACCTCGACGGGCTGCTGTGCATCGGTGACGCGGCGCACGCGATGTCGCCGGTCGGCGGGGTCGGCATCAACCTCGCGGTGCAGGACGCGGTCGCGGCCGCCACCCTGCTCGCCGAACCGCTGCGCCGGGGCAGGCCGTCGGTGACGGAGCTGGCGAAGGTCCGCAAGCGCCGTCTCGCGCCCACGATGCTGGTGCAGGGGCTGCAGCGGATGCTGCACAAGAACGTCATGGGGCCGGTGATGGCGGGCGAGCGCAACGGCCCGCCCGCGGTGATGGTGAAGCTGTTCGGCCGGTTCCCGGTGCTGTCGTACATCCCCGCGCGGCTGCTGGGCCTGGGGCTGCGGCCCGAGCACGCCCCGGCCTTCGCGCGGCGGGCGATGGAACCGGCCGGGAGCTGAACGCGTGAACGGGCCGGTCCTTGCGAAAGGACCGGCCCGTTCATCGCGCGCTAGATGTCCTGGACCGGGTTCGTCAGGGTGCCGATGCCTTCGATGGTGATCGAGACCGACTGGCCGTCCTCGATCGGGCCGACGCCCTCGGGTGTGCCGGTCAGGATGACGTCACCGGGCAGCAGGGTCATCACGCCGGACACGAATTCGACCAGCTCGGGGATCTTGTGCACCAGATCCGACGTCCGGCCGTCCTGCTTGAGCACACCGTCCACCTCGGACTTGAGCGCGAGATCGGCCGCGTCGAGCGAGGTCTCGATCCACGGGCCCAGCGGGCAGAAGGTGTCGAAACCCTTCGCCCTGCCCCACTGGCCGTCGGACTTCTGCAGGTCACGCGCGCTGACGTCGTTCGCCACGGTGTAGCCGAGGATCGCGCTCGCCGCGCGGGCGGCGGGCACGTTCTTGACCGGCTGGCCGATGACGATCGCCAGTTCGCCCTCGAAGTCGACGCGGCCGACGCCGCGCGGGCGGCGGATCGGCACGTTCGGCCCGATCACCGTGGTCGACGGCTTGATGAACAGCATCGGGTCCTGCGGGACCTCGTTGCCGAACTCGGCCGCGTGCTTGGCGTAGTTCCGGCCGACCGCGATCACCTTCGACGGCAGGATCGGCGCGAGCAGCCGGACGTCGGCGAGCGGCCAGCGCTTGCCGGTGAAGTTGGGGTTGCCGAAGGGGTGCTCGGCGATTTCCAGTACCTGGGCGTCGTCGCCGTCCCCTTCGATCGAAGCGAACGCGACACCACCGGGATGAGCAATTCGGGCTAGACGCACTCCCCCACTGTACGACTCCTCACGCCGGGCCCTCCCTGAGGGACTTGTGCACGAGCGCGTCGCACAGCGCCAGCCAGCTCGCCTCGACGATGTTGCCGTGCACGCCGACGGTGGTCCACTCGCGCTCGCCGTCGCTGGTCTCGACGAGCACGCGGGTGACGGCGTCGGTGCCCGGATGGCCGGGCAGGATCCGCACCTTGTAGTCGGCCAGCTCGACACTGTCCAACCAGGACAGATGCGGGCTGAGCGCCTCGCGCAGGGCGGCGTCGAGCGCGTGCACGGGCCCGTTGCCCTCGGCCGTCGCGATCACCCGCTGCCCGGCGACGCGCACCTTCACCGTCGCCTCGGAGACGACCTCGCCGTCGGACCGGTGGTCCAGCACGACCCGGTACGACTCGAGTTCGAACGGCGGTTCGTCGAGGACGTCGCTCTGCGGGCCGTCGACCTCCCGCCGCAGCAGCAGTTCCAGCGAAGCGTCCGCGGCTTCGAAGGACCAGCCTTCGGATTCGAGGCGTTTCACCTTCTTCACGGCGCTCGTCAGCGCCTCGGGCTGGCCGGCAAGGTCGACCCCGAGCTCACGTCCCTTGAGCTCCAGGCTGGCCCTGCCGGCCATCTCGGTGACCAGTACCCGCATGTCGTTGCCGACCGAAGCTGGATCGATGTGGTTGTACAGCAACGGATCCACCTTGATCGCGCTCGCGTGCAGTCCCGCCTTGTGGGCGAAGGCCGACGCCCCTACGTAAGCCTGGTGGGTGTAGGGGGCGATGTTCGCGATTTCGGCAAGGGCATGGGAGACCCGGGTGAGCTCGGCGGCGCCTCCGGTCGGGAGCACCTCCATTCCGAGCTTGGTCACCAAGTTCCCGGTCACGGCGAACAGATCGGCGTTACCCGCCCGTTCGCCGTAGCCGTTGGCGGTGCACTGGACGTGCGTCACGCCGGCCTGCACGGCGGCGACGGAATTCGCCACCGCGCAGGAAGTGTCGTCCTGACAATGGATTCCGAGCCGGAATCCGGTCCTTTCCTTGACCTCGCGGACGGTTTCCGCGAGGCCGAGCGGCAGCTGGCCGCCGTTGGTGTCGCACAGCACGGCGACGTCGGCGCCCGCGTTCACTCCCGCGTCGAGCACCTTCAAGGCGGTGTCCGGGGAGAACGCGTAGCCGTCGAAAAAGTGTTCCGCGTCAAGGAAGACGCGGCGTCCTTCGCCGACGAGGAACGCGACGGTGTCGCGCACCATCTCGCACGCCTCGTCGACGTCGACCCGCAGCGCGCGCTCGATGTGCCGCAGATCCGATTTGGCCACCAGGGTGACCACCGGCGCCTGGGAATCGAGCAGGGCCCGCACCTGCTGGTCCTGCTCGGCCTTGGCGCCCGCCTTCCGAGTCGCGCCGAAGGCGACGAGCGCGGCGTGGCGCAGTTTCAGTTCGCCCGAAGCGGCGCGGGCGAAGAATTCCGTGTCCTTGGGCAGCGCGCCCGGCCATCCGCCTTCGATGAACCCGACCCCGAGATCGTCGAGCAGCCTCGCCACCGCCAGCTTGTCCGTGACGGAGTAGGAGATCCCCTCACGCTGCGCGCCGTCGCGCAACGTCGTGTCGTACAGGTGGAAGGCGTCGCCGAGTGGCGTATCGGCGGGCTCCTTGCGGGTCACGGGAATCTCCTCGTGGTGGTGGCAAAACGTGTTCAGGCAACAAAAAAACCTCCCGCATGGGTGCGAGAGGTTGCGCGCCGGGGGCTCTTGTGGAGCTGTTATCCGGCGCGCTCGGCGATAATGATGGTGCAGGAGGTCACGGACGCATCATGGCACACGCTCCGGCGGGCGTCCACAAACCGGGCGGAAGATTCCACACTCCGGGACGCGCTCCCTGTGCCGCCGGCGTGGGGTGGGGGGGGGGGGGGAACCGGGGGCTGGGATGAAAGATCTAGA
>NZ_JBHXIB010000032.1:0-87374 GCF_042723975.1 Amycolatopsis sp. NPDC058340
CGCGTGAAGGCCCCCTTCCCTCGGCTCAGCCGAGGGAAGGGGGCCTTCACGCGCTTTGGGTCAGCTCCCGATGGGGGTCGCGGGCACGCAGGGGACCGGTTTCGCGTTCGCCGGGTCCAAGGCGTTGAGGACGTGCCCGGCGGCGTTGCGGTCGGCGGCGACCCCGGCGTGCTCGGCGAGGTCGAGCACGCAGCTGTCCTGGAGCACGATGTTCTTCACGTTCGGGCCGGTGCCCATCCCGCTCGTGTACGGGACGACGGCCTCGTCGTAGCGGGTCATGATGTTCGTGTAGGTCACGCCCGGCTGGAAGACGCCGTTGCCCGAGCGCAGGTTCGTGAGGAACTCCGAGCCGCGCAGGAACTGGCGGCACGAGCCGCAGAGCGGGTCGAGGATGCCGTTGAACCCGGGCGCGAGTCCCAAAGCGGCGGCCAGCGCGTACAGATGCGAAGCGCCGAGGAGGGTCGTGCCGTTCCAGAGCGGGGTCAGGCTGACGTACTTGTCCACTTTGGACGCTCCGCCGAGGAACTTCACATAGTAAGAAGGCATCAGCGTGCCCTCGGAATGCCCGAGGATGTCCACCTTGGCCGCGCCGGTCGCGCCGCGCACCTTGTCGATGAACGCCGAAAGCTCCTTCGCGCTCTGCTCCATCGGCAGCAGCCCGCCGGGCTGGTAGATCGGCAGCGGTTTCCCGGGGACCCCGTAGGTGAGGGAGAAGACGCAGTAGCCCTGGTTCTTGAGCAGCGGGGCGAACGTCTGCCAGTTCACCGTCTGGTTGGCGCCGAGGCCGTGGGTGAGCACCACCGGATTCGGATGGGCGTCGCTCGGACGGCAGTCGAAGTCGTTCGCGCCGGTTGGCGGGCCGCCGGGGTTCGCCGCTTGCGCGGGCAGTGCCGCGGCCAGCGTCCACGGGACGGGGAGTTCCTCGTCGGCGTTCGCCGGTGAAGCGCAGATCAGGGCAAGGGCCGCGGCCAGGAAGGTGGCGGCGAGGGACTTCGTCGTCCGCATGTCGGCGTCCTATCTACTCCCGAGTAGGTGTGAAGTGAACCACATCGTCGGGAAATCGGCGAACCGGTCGCGAGAGGGTTTTCCGCATGTGTGTCGGGCGCCCTTGCCGGTTTGGCTACGCTCCCGGGCATGAGCGCCACGAAGTGGGAGTACGCGACCGTCCCCCTGTTGATCCACGCCACCAAGCAGATCCTCGACCAGTGGGGCGAGGACGGCTGGGAGCTCGTCACCGTGCTCCCGAACCCGACCGGCGAGCAGCACGTCGCCTACCTCAAACGAGCGAAGAACTGAGGGCCTGAAGCCATGACCTGGAGCGATCGACTCGCCGAGCTCGGTATCGAACTGCCTGCCGTCGCCGCCCCGCTGGCGGCCTATGTGCCCGCCGTCCGCACCGGTTCGCACGTCTACACGGCCGGGCAGTTGCCCTTCGTGAAGGGTGAGCTCGAAGCGACCGGCAAGGTCGGCGCCGAGGTCAGCCCCGAAGAGGCGAAGCAGTACGCGCGGACGTCGATCCTCAACGCCCTCGCCGCGGTCGACTCGGTCGCCGGTATCGACAACATCGTGCGGGTGGTCAAGGTCGTCGGGTTCGTGGCGTCCGCGGAGGGCTTCACCGGCCAGCCCGCGGTTATCAACGGCGCGTCCGAGCTGCTGGGCGAGATCTTCGGCGAGGCGGGTATCCACGCCCGTTCGGCCGTCGGGGTCGCCGAACTGCCGATCGGGGCGCCGGTCGAGATCGAACTGATCGTGGAGGTGAAGTGATGGACCCGGATATCGAACGGTCCTCGCACGAGCTCCTGCTCCGGCTGGCCGGACGGCTGCCGGACCAGCTCTTGTGGCGGTTCCGTGACTGGCTGGGCGAAGGCGCGATGGGCACCCTCGCGCGGACCCTGCCCAGGTCTTTGCTTAAGCACAGGATCGACCTGGATCAAACGGAGTATCGCCTGCTAGTCGCCGGACTCATCCCTCACGGAGCCGACTGGCATCAGGTGAGTTCCACCCTGGGGGTAGACGACGTCACCGAGACCAGGTACACATTCACGCAGAGTGCGCCCGAATGGGTGAACTCCGTCGACTCTGTGTCCGTATTGATCCACGCGACGTTGCGGGGACGGCCGGATGTGGGTGAAGTGCGGCAAAGCTGGCGACACCTCGGTGTGGTCGGCGAGGGTGGGGCGAAACGAGTCCTCCTGGTCACGGCGACGAACGGTCTGCCGAGGCTGACCGGCGAACTGCAGCGCGTCCTGCGCGTGCTGGGTGACGAGGAGCCCGGCGTCGAGGTTCTCCCGCCGAGCATCGACCTCACCGGCTATCACCGCACCGCGCTCGCCAACTCCGAGCTGGTCTGCGTGGGCGCGGTGGACACCGGAAGTCGGCTGGTCGCCGCTTAACGCTCGCTCCACCAGGCGAGCCGGGAGGGAGCAGAGCAATGGTGGAGGTCCACGACGGCCCGCCCATGGACGGGTTCTCGGTGCCCCTGCGCCTGCACAACCTGTTACTGGCCCTGGCGGGTCGGATCGACGACAGTGCTTTGACCGAAGCGCGTGAGCTGATCGCGCGTGCGCACATCGACGAAGCGGTGGAGCTCACCACCGGCACCCTGATCGCGGGGAAGATCCCGGTGAGTTCCTCCGAACAGCGTGAACTCGCGCTCGTCCTCGAGATGAGCCGGTCGGACGCCACCCTGGCGAACGACCTGCTGGTCGTCGAGGAGGACGAGCCGGTGCTCACCCACCGGTTCACCGGTGAGAACCAGCCCGAATTCGGCCTCGCCGAGGCGCTCGACCGCACCCTTCAGGTGCTGCCGGACGTCCGGTCGGTGCACGCGGTGTGGCGGAACACGCCGGCGGGCAGCGTGCCCGGCGCGCTGCCGCAGCGGGTGGTCCTGGTCGAGATCGGTCCCGAGGGCAACCCGCCCGCGGTCGCGTTCCGCGTGGACACCGCGCTTCGCCGCGCCGGTATCCGTTCGGTCGTCGAGGTCGCGGGCCCCGGCGTCGCGCGGTCCGCGTACCACCAGGCCGCGTCTTCGGCCGCGAGTCCTGTCTGGGTCACCGGGAGTACCCACTCCAGTGACTTTCGGTCCGAGCCGGTGACTCCGCCGCCCGCTCCCGCCCCGGCTCCCGAGCCGGTCAAGGAGCAGCCGAGCAGGCACGGGCTGCGGCCGGTGAGCGGCGGGAGCCACGAACCGGCCGAGCCGATCGCGCCGGTGGTGCCGATCGTGCAGCAGGCGCCCGCGGCGACGACGTCGTCCTCGTCTTCGTCGGAGTCGGCACCGCCGCGCAAGTCCCGGGCGGAGACCCGCGCCGAGCGCACGGCCGACCTGACGCCTGCCGAGGTGGCGCAGCTGCGCCAGGCGCTCAAGGAGGACCCCGAAAAGGGCCGCGAGATCGCCACCGGCAAGCCGAGCATGCACGAGGTCGTCGAGCTGCCCGCTCTCGACCTCGACGACCCCAGCCTGAGCGAGCGCGACCGGGCGCTCCTGCGCGAGCTGCACGCCGAGCTCGCCGAACGGGAGCGCGCCGAAGCCGCGAAGATCCGGCTGAACGGCGCTTCGCGCAGCAGCGGCTGGTCTTCCTAACCGAACGCCACGCGTTTCGTCCTCTGAATGCGGTAGTTGCACGCGCAACGATCGCAACCAGAGGACGAAACGCCGTCTCCCCAAGGGCGCTCAGCGCCCGACGGAGATTTCGTCGAGCGCCCTCTTTGGGCCGGAGGCCCCCGGAAACTCGATGAAAGGGCGCCATCCGCACGCGACTCCGGGTGCCTGCTGCCGGCGCCCTTTCGGCGTGTTTGCGGCAGCGCTCGACAGACAGGCACAGTGTTAGGTTGCGGGTGTGGCTGAAGAACTGACATTCGACATCCCGGTGGGGGCCGGGGTGGGCACCCGCGCCAACGCCGACGGCGAGCCCGTCACGCCCAAGGACGCGGCGACCGTGATCCTCCTCCGCGACGGCGCCGAAGGCGTCGAGGTCTTCCTGCAGCACCGCGTGAAGGGCATGCCGTTCGCGGGCGGCATGACGGTCTTCCCCGGTGGCGGCGTGGATTCGCGCGATGTCGACACCTCCGTGAGCTGGGCGGGCCCGGAGCCCGCCTGGTGGGCGGAACGCTTCGGCTGCGACGAAGCGCTGGCCCGCGCCCTGGTGTGCGCGGCCGTGCGGGAGACGTTCGAGGAGTCGGGCGTGCTGCTCGCGAGCACCGGGGACACGGTCGTCACCGACACGACGCCGTACCACGACGCCCGCGCGAAGCTGGTCTCCCGCGAACTCTCGCTCGCCGCGTTCCTCGAAGCGAACGGCCTGACGCTGCGTGCGGATCTCTTGCGCCCGTGGGCGAACTGGGTCACGCCGCCGCAGGAACCGCGCCGCTACGACACCTGTTTCTTCGTCGCCGTGCTTCCCGAGGGACAGCAGGCGGACGGTGCCACCTCCGAGGCCGTCAGCTCCGGCTGGCAGCGGCCCGAAGAGGCCATCGCCGATGCCAAGGAGGGCCGCCGCATGCTCATGCCACCGACCTGGATCACGCTCGCGGAACTCGGCGAGTTCGACTCGTCGGCCGCGGCGCGCGCCGCCGAGCGCGAGATCTCGAAGATCATGCCGACGCTGGTGCGCGACGGCGACAAGGTCCGCGTCATCCTGGACCCGGCGTGAGCGCCCCCGCGTACGGCGTGCTGCGCCGGATCACGCCGACGGCTTCCGTGCTGCTGGAGAACAATCCTTCGTCGATGACGTTGGAGGGCACCAATTCCTGGGTGCTGCGCGGTCCCGGCGCGGCCGGTTCCGTTGTCGTCGACCCCGGTCACGAGGACATCGAGCATCTGACGCTTCTGGCGGAAACCGGCGACGTCGAGCTGATCGTGCTCACCCACCATCACCCCGACCACGCCGAGGGCGCGCCCTGGTTCGCCGAGCGCGTCGGTGCCCCGGTGCGGGCCTTCGACGAGAAGCTCTGCATCGGCGGGAAGTCCCTTGTGGACGGTGAGGTGATCGAGGCGGGCGGTGTCCGGCTGTCGGTGCTGCACACGCCCGGGCACACCGGCGACTCGATCTGCCTGGTGTCCGACGGCCAGATCCTGACCGGCGACACCATCCTCGGCCGCGGCACCACCGTGCTGCACGACCTCGGCGACTACCTGCGCTCGCTGCGGAAGCTCATCGGGCTGCCCGGCGGCACCGTCGGCCTGCCGGGACACGGCCCGGAACTGCCCGATCTGGCCGCGACCGCGCGCGAATACCTGGCACATCGGGAAGAACGGCTCGACCAGGTGCGTTCGGCACTGGAGACGCTCGGCGCGGACGCCACCCCGCGCCAGGTGGTCGAGGTCGTCTACGCGGACGTCGACAAGGCTTTGTGGGCGCCCGCCGAATGGAGCGTGCGGGCGCAGTTGGACTACCTGAGGTCGGAGGACGGCGAATGAGTGACGTCGAGGTCGAGTTCTACTGGCGCCCCGGATGCGGGTTCTGCGCCGCACTGGAGCGGCCGCTGTCGAAGAGCGGCTTCAAGGTGAAGCGGGTCAACATCTGGGAAGACCCGGACGCCGCCGCTCGCGTGCGTTCGGTGGCGAACGGGAACGAGGTCGTGCCGACGGTCTTCGTGGGTTCGAAGGCGATGGTGAACCCTTCGTTCGGTGAGATCGAGGCCGCCGTGAAGGCCGCTTCCGCCTGACTCCTCGTGAGTGGCGAGGACGGTTCTAACCGTCCTTGCCACTCACGAGACCGGTGTCAGCGCGGGAGCATCGGCATCACGTAGTACGTCAGCTCCACATCGCCCGGCTCCACCGCCCGGATGACGCACGCCCGCATCCCGGGCTGGATGCCGAGCCGCACCCGTTCCCCGGTGAAACCCCGCAGCGCGTCCAGCAGGTAGCGCGCCTGGAACGAGGGCGACGTCCGGCCGCCGGACACCTCCGCCTTCAGCGTTTCCTCGGCCTCCCCGGTGTCCTGCTTGGCGCCGGCCAGCCGCAGATGTGAGTCGCCGACCTCCAGTGTCAGCACCCGGCGATCGTCCGCGTAGACGCCCACGCGGCGCACGGCGGCGGCCAGTGCGTCGGCGGCGACCTCGACCGTTGTGTCCACAGTGGACGACTCGATCAGCTTCTCCGACAGGAAGCCCGCGTCGAGCACGGCGGTGGTGACGGCGACCCCGGCCCAGCTCAGCCCGAACCGGGTCCCGTCGCCGTGCAGGCCGACGGTGCCGCGCGCCTGCTTCGCCGTCTCGGCGAGCAGGCCCGCCGGGACCAGTGCGTCGATCGGCTCGCCTTCGGAGCGCAGCGGCAGGGTCGCCACCGCCATCCGGTAGCGGTCGGACGCCGTCAGCCGCAGCTCGCGGCTGAAGCTCTGCACACGGACTCCGGTGAACATCGGCAGCGCGTCGTCCTTCGCCGCCGTGCCCGCGACCGTGCGCAACGCGGTCGCGAGCGCGTGACCGTCCACTTCGGACACCTTCGGCGGCATGTCCGGGAGATTCAGCTCGCGGCTCAGCAACGGCAGCGCGTAGCGCCCGCCCTCCACCCGCACGGCCAGCCGCGACCCCTCGACGACCAGGCGCACCAAGTCGTCTTCGAGCATGCGCAGCGTCTCCGCGAGCGGCCCGGCGGGGACGAGGACCTCACCATCGGTGTGGACCATGGCTTCGGCTGTCAGGCGAACCGCCCGTTCGCCGTCGTCGCCGCCGACGGTCAGCCCGTCCTTTCCTGCGCGCAGGAGCAGGCCGGAACGGGCCGGCAGCAGCCGGGCGGCGGCGGAAACGGCGGACGAAAGGGGACGGGTGGCGGCGGTCAGGTCCATGCCCGCAAGCTAGCGGGCGGCACCGACAAGTTCTGGCGCTTCGGCGACGGCTCCGGCGGCCTGGGGGCGGAAGGTGCCCCGCAGCAGCCACACCACCGCGGCGAGCGCGAACCCGACCCCGCCGGCGGCGAGGAACGCCGCTTCGTGCCCGGCGTGCTCGACGAGGTAGCCGCTGATCGACTGCCCGAACGCGAGGCCGAGGGTCACCGCGGTGAGCACCCAGCCGAACGCCTCGGCCGCCGTGCCCTTCGGCGCGGCGATCTCGATGGCCGCCGAGTGCGTCGTCGACTGCGGGGTGATGAGCGCGCCCGCGGCGAGCATGGCGAGCGCGAGGCCCCAGAGCGATCCCGGCAGCGCGAGCAGCGCCACCAGCGCGCCGAATCCGGCCAGCAGCACCGGCAGCCGCAAGCCCATCTGGCGCGGCCACGGGCGCAGGCTGTACGCCACCCCGAACGCGACGGAGCTGACCGACCACGCCGAGAGCAGCAGACCGCCGATGGAGGTGTTCCCCGCCTCGGTCGCGGCCGCCGGGACGGCGACCTCGACGAATCCGATCACCGCGCCGAAGCCCAGCGCGGCGATCGCGAGCGTGCGCATCCCTGGGCTGGCCAGCGCGCCGAGCAATTTCCCGCCGGTCGACGGCGACGGCCCCCACGCGCGCACGGTCGGGCTCAGCGCGAACAGCGTCGCGCCCGCGATCATGGTCAGCGAGCCGGTCACGATGCCGGTGCCCGCCCACGGCGCGGCGATCAGCAGCCCCGCGAACCCGGGACCGAGGATGAAGAAGACCTCCATGCTGATCGCCTCGTAGGAGAACGCGGCGTTCCGGGTCGGCCCGGCGGGCAGCAACCGTGTCCACAGCGCTCGCGACGCCGAACCCACCATCGGCTCCGTGATCCCGGTGCCGAAGGCCAGCGGGACCAGCACGAGCGTCGGGGCGTGCGCCTCGATCGCGAACACCAGCCCGGTCATCGCCAGCGCGAAGAGCACCGTGGTGGTCAGCAGTGGCCGGGTCGGCCCGAACCGGTCGATGAGCCTTCCCTGCACGACCGCGCCGACGGAGACGCCAACCAGCGACCCGGCCGACACCAGTCCGGCCGCGGCGAAGGAGCCCGTCTCGCGCTGGACGTAGAGCAGCGCGGAGATGCCGATCATCGCGATCGGCAGGCGGGCGAGCAGCGACGCGATCACCGCCCCGCGGGATCCGGGCGCGGTCAGCGCGGCCCGGTAGTCGGCGAGGGAGGTGCGGTGGCTCTCGGCGGAAGCGGACACAGACTGGGACACGCGTACCAGTATGAACACTTTGGTACGCGAGTACCAGATCCGCGGCGGTAAGTTTGGTCACCACCGGATCCGGGTACTACGGACCTTGAATCGCCCGGGTTCATCACGATCAGGTAACAGTCAGTCGATTCTGGGTCATTCGGGGCAACAAATCGACGCAGATGGCGTCCTTGAGAGTGAAAGAACTTGAGTTCACGGCCGATGGCCGTGGATGGTTGTACGACAAACACACAGCTTCCAGCTCCCTCCGGCGTACGGGTCGGGGCCTTGTTCCGGAGGGCGGGGAGCGCGGATCGTCGGGGGATGGTCCGCGCACAGCGAAGAGCCGGTGCGCCACGTCGGGGGTGGCGCCCGGCTCTTCGTTGTGTCGAGCACTGTGTTTCAGCACGAGTACGTGAAGGCCCCCTTCACTGCGCTAGACGCGGTGAAGGGGGCCTTCACGTACTTGAAATCAACGGGCGCGGCGGGCCAGGCGCTCCGGGTCCAGGATCAGGACGCTCTTGCCCTCGAGCCGCAGCCAGCCGCGGTGCGCGAAGTCGGCGAGAGCCTTGTTGACGGTCTCGCGCGAGGCACCGACGTACTGGGCGATCTCCTCCTGCGTCAGGTCGTGCGTGACCCGCAGCAGACCGGCCTCCTGGCTGCCGAAACGCTGCGCGAGCTGCAGCAGCGCCCGCGCCACCCGGCCGGGGACGTCGGTGAAGATCAGCTCGGCGACCATGTTGTTCGTCCGGCGCAGCCTGCGGGCGACCACACGGAGCAGCTGCTCGGCGATCTCCGGGCGGGTGGAGATCCACTGCCGCAGCGCCGGGCGGTCCATCGTCACCGCGCGGACCTCGGTCACGGTCGTCGCGCTGGACGTCCGGGGGCCGGGGTCGAAAATGGACAGCTCGCCGAACATGTCGGACGGGCCGAAGATGCCCAGCAGGTTCTCGCGGCCGTCGGGTGACTTGCGGCCGATCTTCACCTTGCCGGACTGGATGATGTAAAGCTTGTCGCCGGGTTCACCCTCGTTGAAGATGACATGCCCGCGAGGGAACTCCACGGATTCCAAGGTCTGTGCCAGCGCCTCGGCGGCTGCCGGCTCAACACCCTGGAAAATGCCCGCTCGGGCCAGGGTTTCGTCCACCTCGGGTGCCTCCTCATCGAGATACGACGTCGATCCTCGTTCTGCCGAAGACCGTGTCGTCGATCACTTTTCGCGTCAGTCTAGGTCGTGCGCGCGAGATCGCTCGTCGGCACGCCGAACGCGCGCGCGGGCCGGGAACGATCTCGCTCGAACGTGGAGCCTAACTCCGCACGCGTCGCGCGCGAAGCCTGGCCGCCTTCCCGCCCAGCCTGCGCAGCCGGAAAAGCTCGAGCGCGCGCCCGATGCCGTGCCCGTAAAGGGCCCTGACCTCGTTGGGCTGAGCCTGCTCGAGGAACTCCTCGACCTCGTTCTCCTGCACCGCGACGTGCTTGAGCCTGGTCTCCACGCGTTCCATGAACAGCGCGAAGAACATGATCACCAGTGGCACGAGGATGACGAACCAGACGGTCATGAGCCCTGCCCGGGAAATTCGGAAAAGTTGTGCATTACTCCAGATCCTCGCTCATGGCGTCCTCGATCGAAGCGCCGAGGTGGTGCTCTGGCGTGTCGGCCGTCGACCGGCGGGTGCTCCCACTGGCTCGTCCGATGGCGCCCGTAGGCTATCGGGGTGCCTCCTGCCCTCACCAATGCCCCCCGTGCGGGGGGCAAGGGTGAAAGCCGGCTCGCGTTGGTGAGACGCGCCAGGCGGATGAAGCGTTGCCTCGACGACGAGTTCCCCGACGCGCACTGTGAGCTCGACTTCACCACTCCGCTCGAACTGCTGGTCGCGGTCGTGCTCTCGGCACAGACCACCGACGTCCGCGTGAATCAGGTCACGCCCGCGCTCTTCGCGCGCTACCGGACCGCGGCGGACTACGCCGGCGCCGACCGCGCCGAACTCGAGGAGTACCTCCGCCCGACGGGCTTCTTCCGCGCCAAGGCGAACTCGGTGCTCGGGCTGGGTGCCGCGCTGGTGGAGCGTTACGACGGCGAAGTGCCCGGCAAGCTGGAGGACCTCGTCACGCTGCCGGGGGTCGGCCGCAAGACGGCCAACGTCGTGCTCGGGGACGCCTTCGGGGTCCCCGGGATCACCGTCGACACCCATTTCGGCCGCCTGGTCCGCCGCTGGGGCTGGACCGAGGAGGAGGACCCGGTCAAGGTCGAGCACGCCGTCGGCGAACTGATCCCGCGCAAGGAGTGGACGCTCCTCTCGCATCGGACGATCTTCCACGGCCGTCGCGTCTGCCACGCCCGCAAACCGGCCTGTGGCGCCTGCCCGCTGGCCAAGATGTGCCCCTCCTACGGAACCGGCCCGACGGGCTTCGAGGAGGCCGCGAAGCTGGTCAAGGGCGAAGAGCGCGAGCACATCCTGGATCTGGCGGCCCGCCGGTGACCAGGGTCACCAAACTGGCGCTCGGGGCCGCCGTGCTGGTGGTGGCCCTGATCGTCGCGTTGCTCACGACGCGCGACGGCCAAGCGCCGGCCAAGACGTCGGGGGATCTCACGGCCGCGCGTGCGAAGGCCGCGCTCGCCCCGTGCCCGCCGCCCGGGCCGGGTGAAGTGGCGAAGCTGCGCGGAGTCGACGTCGAGTGCCTCGGCGACGGCTCCAGGGTCGACCTCGCCAAGGTGCTCTCGGGCGGCCCCGTGCTGGTCAACCTGTGGGCGTCGTGGTGCGAGCCGTGCCGTGCGGAGCTTCCGTTGCTCCAGCGGTACGCCGCGTCGCCGGGCGCCGCGCGTGTGCTCCTCGTCCAGGTCGCGAGCTCCGGGGCCGACGGGCTGGCGATGCTGGCCGAACTGGGGGTCCGGCTGCCGTCCGTGTTCGACGGTGACGGACAGTCGGGGCCGGTGCGGACGGCACTGAAGGTCCCTTCCTCCCTGCCCGCGACGTACCTGGTCACGGCGGGCGGTGACGTCCGGCTCATCGAGAACCCACGCGTCTTCCTGAACACTGACCAGGTGCGCGCCGCTGTGGAAGGGACACCATGACCGGCCCCCTCGTGGACCCAGAGGCCGTTCCCGCCTGGTTGCAGCCGCTGGTCAAGATCAGCGGCGAGGTCGACGCGCGCACCTTCAGCCGGTTCAGCGTCCCGCCGGACGCGAGCTACCGGTCCGCGTCCGTCCTGATGCTCTTCGGCGAGGGTCCGCAGGGGCCCGACGTGCTGCTCCAGCGCCGCGCGGACACGCTCGGCTCGCACGCCGGCCAGGTCAGCTTCCCCGGCGGGGGCGCCGAGCCGGAGGACGGCGGACCGGTCGGCACCGCGTTGCGCGAGGCGGAGGAGGAGACCGGTGTCGAACCCGCCGGTGTGCTGCCGGTGGCGGTCTTCCCGGAGCTGTTCGTGCCGGTGTCCGCCTTCGCCGTGACACCGGTGCTCGCCTACTGGCGGACGCCGTCGCCGGTGCACGCCGTCGACCCCGGCGAGACGGCGGCGGTGGCCAGGGTGCCGGTCGCCGAGCTCACCGACCCGGCCAACCGGTTCCAGGTCACGCGCAAGGGCTACGACTGGAAGGGCCCCGCGTTCGACGTCGGGGGGATGTTCGTCTGGGGGTTCACGGGCGGGCTGCTGGCGATGACGCTGGCGCTCGGCGGCTGGGAACGGGACTGGGACCACGGCGACGTCCGTGACCTTGACGTAGCGTTGGCCGAACATCAGGCGCGGGTCGACGGGCGGCAAGTGCCGGAGAAGGAGTAGGCGCCGGTGAACTGGGTCGACATACTGGTGATCCTGCTCGCGCTGCTGGCGGGCGTGTCCGGCGCGTTCCAGGGGGTGATCATCGCCCTCCCCTCGCTGGTCGGGGTGGTGCTCGGCGCGCTCGCGGGGATCAAGATCGCGCCGCTGATCGTGGAACTCTTCCAGCATCCGGCGGCGAAGGTCGCCTTCGCGGTGGCGACCGTGGTGTTCCTGGTCGCGCTCGGCGAGACACTCGGTGTCTGGGCAGGCCGCAAGCTGAGGCAGAAGATCAACCCGGACAAGCTTTCCGGCGTCGACAAGACGCTGGGCGCGGTGGTGCAGGCCGCCGTGGTGTTCGTGGTCGCGTGGCTGATCGCGACCCCGCTCACCGCCGTCTCGGGCGTGCCGGGGCTGGCGAAGTCGATCAACAGCTCGGTCGTGCTCGGCGGCGTCAACGACGTCATGCCCGAAGCGGCGCAAGGCTTCCCGAGCGAACTGCGCAAACTGCTGGACGCCTCCGGCTTCCCGTCCATTGTGGACCCGTTCCAGAAGCCGAACGTCGAGGACACCAGCCCGCCGGACACCGCGCTGCAGGCGAGCGCGATCGTCAAACAGGTGCACCGCAGTGTGGTGAAGATCCGGGGCAACGCGACCTCGTGCTCGCGGGCGCTGGAGGGCAGCGGATTCGTCGTCGCGCCGCAGCGGGTGATGACGAACGCGCACGTGGTCGCGGGCACCGACGAGGTCGCCATCGAGTCGACCTCGGGCAAGTTCCCGGCCAGGGTCGTCTACTTCGATCCCGAGGCCGACGTGGCCGTGCTCGCGGTGCCTCGGCTGCAGGCGCCGGTGCTCCCGTTCACGCCGCGGGTGGCGCGGGCCGGCGACAACGCGATCGTGCTCGGCTACCCGCTCGACGGCCCGTACACGGCGACGCCGGCCAGAGTGCGCGGGCGGATCAACCTGCGCGGACCGGACATCTACGAGTCCAACACCGTGCAGCGTGACGTGTTCACCGTGCGCGGGCAGGTCCGCAGCGGGAACTCGGGCGGGCCGATGATCAACCCCGACGGCGAGGTCATCGGGGTCGTGTTCGGCGCGGCCGTCGAGGACCCGGAGACCGGCTTCACGCTGACTTCGGAGCAGGTGCGGCCGGTGGTGGAGACGGCTCCGGCGCTGAGCGCGAACACGTCGACCGGGCCCTGCGCCAACTAGCCTCGTGAGTGGCAAGGACGGTTAGAACCGTCCCTGCCACTCACGAGGACGAGAGGCCTTCGCGCCACGAAGCGACCGTCTCTTCCACGTCCAGCGGCCGTGCCCGCAGCACCGGTCCGCCCGCCGGGCGCCGGTGCTCGGCGCGGATCCGTTCGTTCAGGTCCTCGACGATCTCCCGCACCCGCGCCTCCCGGCGCACCTTCGCCAGAGTGTCCGGCAGGTCGTCGAGCTCCTTCGCGATCGCCAGCGAAGGCGGCAGCAGCGCCGAAACGTCGTGCCCCTCGGTGCGGACCTTGTTCACCACCCAGGCCAGCGCGGTGTCCTTGCCGTCGGTCTTCGGCAGCGGTTTCCCCGCGCCGGGAAGGTCGTCGAACTCGCCCTTCGCCTCGGCGGCGCTGACCTGCCTGTCCACCCAGGACTCGAACGACACGCCCGTCGGTTTGCGCTCGGTCATGCTTCCAAGATACGGAAGAAGTCCAGCAGCTCGGCCGACGTGCGGTCCGGGGCCTCAAGATGCGGGAAGTGCCCGATGCCGGGCCAGCGTTCGAGACGGGCGTCGGGGGCCCAGCGACGGGACGCCGCCGCGGTGTCGGGCAGCACGCACCGGTCCTCTTCGCCGTGCAGTTGCAGCACGCGGGGAGCGAAGCGGCCTCGCAACGCTTCGCTGAACCGGCGTCCTTCGCCGCGGAACTGCGCGCGGAACGCCCATCGGTAGTACTCGAGCGCGCTGTGCGGCACTCCCGGTACGAGCATCGCCTGCCGGAACGCCCGCACGGTCTCGGCGAACTCGGCCGTCTCCGTCCACTGTGGACCGGACCAGGCGCGGAACAGCTCCTCGACGGCGAGCGCGTCGTCCTTGACCAGCCATTTTTCCGGCGCCATCGGCACCTGGAAGCGGAACAGATGTCCCGAAGCCCGCAGCTGTCCCGGCCGCCGGGCGGCCCGCCGCAACGCCAGCGGATGCGCGCCGCCCAGCACGCTGACCGAGGAGACCAGCCGCGGGTGCAGCGCGCCGACCGTCCACGCGAGCATGCCGCCCCAGGCATGTCCGACGAGATGGGCCTTGCGCGCGCCGAGCGACTTGATCAGGCCGCCGACGTCGCCGGCGAGGGTCCACGCGTCGTAGCCGCGCGGGGGTTTGTCGGAGTCGCCGTAGCCGCGCAGATCCACCGCGACCGCGCGGAAACCGGCGCCGGCGAGCGCGGTCAGCTGGTGGTGCCAGGTCCACCAGAACTCGGCGAACCCGTGCAGCAGCACGACCAGTGGCCCGTCGCCGAGTTCGGCGACATGCAGCCGGATGCCGTTCGCCGAG
Source organism: Amycolatopsis sp. NPDC058340 (assembly GCF_042723975.1). NCBI lineage: Bacteria > Bacillati > Actinomycetota > Actinomycetes > Pseudonocardiales > Pseudonocardiaceae > Amycolatopsis > Amycolatopsis sp. NPDC058340. The sequence continues at coordinate 14,329 of NZ_JBHXIB010000032.1, forward strand.
ACGTCACGATGGGTCCACGGGCCGTCGATCCGGACGATCGACGGATCCGGTGTCGCCTGCACCGACTCGAAGATCGTCAGCCGCGGTCCGCGGGCGCGTCGTCATGACGCGGCTTGAACGCGGCGGCGGTGTCCTTGAAGCTGTTGATCGTGCGCTCGGGCGCCTTGATCTTCTTCACCTTGCGGTAGCCGAGGAAGCCCGCGACCGCCGTCGTGGCGAGCATCAGCCCGAACACGATCGCGAACGCCGCCCAGCGCATCAGCCACTCCGACAGCAGCTCGCCGAGGAAGAAAAAGAAGAAGAACGAGCTGTACAGCCCGACGACCAGCGCGACCAGGAAGAAGATGGCGCCCTTGAGGCCCTTCTTCGCCTCCGCGACGACCTCGGATTTGGCCAGCTCGACCTCGGCGCGGATCAGCGTCGAGACATGCTGTGTGGCATCGCCGACGAGTTTCCCGAGGGACTGCTCGCTCGCTACCACGTCGTCATCGCTCGACAGGGGGAGGTAGGGCACGGCCCCCACGCCGTCGGGGCCGGTACGTTCGTGCTTGGGGCTGCTCACACCGGTCATCGTGCCACGTGCCCCGATCACGGGCGCGGCGGACCGGCGAGTGTCGCATTCTCAATCTTCGCGCGCGTGCACACGGCTGCGGTGCAGCAGCATCGCGGCGGCCGAAAGCGAGGCGATGGCCGAGGCGATCAGCACCGCCGCCTTCGCCAGTTCGACGGCTTCCCCGTCGAGCGCGAGATCGGCGATCAGCAGGCTCACGGTGAACCCGACGCCGCCGAGCATCGACAGCGCGCCGATGTCCCGCCAGCCCATGCCCCGCGGTTTCTCGGCGAGCTTGAACTTCACCGCGAGCAGGCTGGCGCCGAAGATCCCGATCAGCTTCCCGCCGACCAGGCCGATCAGCACGGCCAGCGGCAACGCCGTGGTGAACACCGCGCCGAGCGATTCGCCGTCCACCTTGATCCCCGCCGCGAACAGCGCGAACACCGGCACCGCGACCGCGGCCGACCACGGCTGCAACCGGTGTTCGAGCCGGATCGCGGGCGCGTGCTCCTCGCCCTCGTCGGCGCGGACGCGGGTGAGCAGGCCGAGCGCGACGCCGGCGATGGTGGCGTGGATACCCGCCGAATGCACCGCGACCCAGGTGATCAAGGCCAGCGGCACGTAGATCCAAGCGCTGCGGACGCGGCGGTGCTGGAGGTACGCGTACAGCGCGAGAGCGACGACGGCGACGCCCGCGGCGACGAGGTCGAACTTCGCGGTGAACAGGATGGCGATGAGCAGGATCGCGCCGAGGTCGTCGACCACCGCGAGCGAGAGCAGGAAGACCCTGGCGCTGCTCGGCAGGTTCGACGCGGTCAGGGCGAGCACACCCAAGGCGAACGCGATGTCCGTGGCGACCGGGATGGCCCACGCGCGTTCGATCCCCGGCGCGCCCCAGCCGATGGACAGCGCGACCAGCGCGGGCACGATCATGCCGCCGACCGCGGCGACCACCGGCAGGATCGCCTGTTTGAACCGGGAGAGTTCCCCGACCACGAGTTCGCGTTTGAGTTCGAGCCCGGCGACGAAGAAGAACAACGCGAGCAGGCCGTCTTTCGCCCAGTCGCCGATCGTCAGATTCAGATGCAGGAATTCGGGGCCGAGCCGGAAATCGCGGATGGCGCGGTAAATGTCGTCGATGGGCGAATTCGCCCACAGAAGGGCGATCGCGGTGGCGCCGAGCAGGATTATCCCGCCGGTGGTCTCCGTGCGGAGATACCGGGCGAACTCGGCGACGACGGCTTTCGCGGGGCGGTTCGAGCCGGACAAGGCGACCTCCGGTTTCGGCAACGACGAATACTGTTGCCGACCAGGCTTCCCGGCGCACCTTGACCTTATTTTAACGCCTGGAGCTGCGGAAATCTCGCGTTCATGACGGTGACCACAAGATCCATGCGGACGTCGGTGTCCCGTCCACATGGTGGGCTTCTAGCATGTCAACTGAAAACCGACAACGATGTCTTCGATAAGGACGGCATGGTGAGTACCTCTACCGAGGTCCAGCAAGACACGAGGTTCTTCGGGCACCCACGAGGGCTGGCGAACCTCTTCGGCGTCGAGATGTGGGAGCGTTTCTCGTACTACGGGATGCTCGGAATCCTCCCCATCTACCTCTACTACGAAGTCAGTCAGGGCGGCCTCGCGCTGCCGAAGGCCTCCGCGCTCGGCATCGTCGGCGCGTACGGCGGCATGGTCTACCTGTCGGCGGTGATCGGCGCCTGGGTCGCGGACCGCGTGCTCGGCTCCGAACGGACGCTGTTCTACAGCGCGATCCTGATCATGATCGGGCACATCAGCCTCGCCGTGCTGCCGGGGCTGGCGGGTATCGGCGTCGGTCTCGTCTGCGTGGCCGTCGGCAGTGGCGGGCTGAAGTCCAACGCCACGGCCATCGTCGGGACGCTGTACGCGCCGGGTGACGAACGCCGCGACGGCGGTTTCACCATCTTCTACATGGGCGTGAACATCGGCGGTTTCGTCGGGCCGCTGCTCACCGGGCTCGCGCAGAGCGAGATCGGCTTCCACGTCGGCTTCGGGCTCGCCGCCTTCGGGATGGCGCTCGGCCTGATCCAGTACACGATCGGCCGGAAGAACCTCGGCGAGAAGGCGAGCGAGGTCCCCAACCCGCTGCCCGCGTCGCAGCGGCCGCTGGTCTTCGGCGGCACCGCGGTGGGTGTCGCGGCGATCGTGCTGCTCGTGGTGTTCGGCGTGATCAACCCGGCCAACCTCGTCGACGTCGTCGTCTGGGCCGTCGCGGTCATCTCGGTGATCTACTTCGTGGTGATCCTCGGCAGCAAGAAGATCACCTCCGACGAACGCAGCCGGGTGTACTCGTTCATCCCGATGTTCATCGCGAGCGCCGCGTTCTTCTCGCTGTACCAGCAGCAGTTCACCGTGGTCGCGGCCTACACCGACGAGCGGCTGAACCGGACGATCTTCGGCTGGGAGATGCCGGTCGCGTGGGTCAACTCGATCAACCCGGTGTTCATCATCCTGTTCGCGCCGGTGATCGCCGCGATCTGGACGAAACTCGGCTCGCGGCAGCCGTCCTCGCCGATCAAGTTCGTGCTCGGCACGGTCACCATGGGCGTGGCGTTCCTGCTGTTCCTCCCGATGGTCGGCAGCGGCAAGAACGCGAGCCCGCTGCTCGCGCTGGCAGGCATCCTGTTCGTGTTCACCATGGCGGAACTGATGCTCTCGCCGGTCGGCCTCTCGCTGTCGACCAAGCTCGCGCCGGAGGCGTTCCGGACGCAGATGGTGGCGCTGAACTTCCTGTCGATCTCGCTCGGTACGGCGATGTCCGGGAAGCTCGCCGAGTACTACACGGTCGAAGACGAAGCGCCGTACTTCAGCATCGTCGGCGGTGTGGCCATCGTGGTCGGCGTGGCGCTCCTGGTGGCGACGCCGATGATCCGCAAGCTGATGAAGGGCGTTCACTGACGTTCTTCTTCCCGCGCTGACGAGCGACCCTCGGAGGTGCTGAAAGGGCCCTTCACCGCATAGGAAGCGGTGAAGGGCCCTTTCGCCGCATTCGACGTGGTTCATGATCCGACGCTTCGCGTGACCAGACGGACGACACGCGTGATCAGGCGGACGACACGCGTGATCAGACGGACGACACGCGTGGCGTCCGTTGAATCACGGGTGCCGTCCCTCTGATCACGAGAAACGGCACCTAGCCGACGGTGGTGCCGAACAGCACGCCGACGTAGTAGGTCACCAGCATCGTCAGCGCGCCGACGCCGACGTTCCGCGCGATCGCGCGGCCGGCCCGGGCGTCGCCGAGTTTCGCGCTGATGAACCCGGTCAGCGCCAGCCCGACCACCACGGCCGCCGCGCACGCCCAGACGCGCGCCGAGGTCGACGTCCACACGATCGACAGCAACGGCAGCAAAGCGCCGACGGTGAACGCCACCAGCGAGGCCCACGCCGCCTGCCACGGACTGGTCAGATTGTCCGGATCGATGCCGAGTTCGGCCTCGGCGTGCGCCTGCAGCGCGTCCTTCGCGGTCAATTCGCGGGCGACCTCGGCGGCGAGTTCCGGCGAAAGGCCTTTGTCCTCGTAGATCTCCGCGAGTTCCCGTTCTTCGGCTTCCGGCATCTCTTTCAGTTCACGCTTTTCCAGCCGCAACTGTGCGCGTTCGGTGTCGCGCTGCGTGCTCACGGAGACGTATTCGCCGCCCGCCATCGAAAGCGCGCCCGCGACGAGCCCCGCGATTCCCGCGGTGGCGATCGTGGTGGAGTCGGTGGTCGCGCCCGCGACACCGACCACGATGCCCGCCACCGACACGATCCCGTCGTTCGCGCCGAGTACCCCGGCGCGCAACCAGTTCAGTTTGCCGCCCAGATCCGCGTGCGGTTCGTGGGGATGTCCGGTCGATACCGTCTCGGTCACCGTTTCAGTGAAACACGGAAAACGGCGCGATGCGAGCGGAAAGCGTTTCGGTCAATTGAGGCAATCCTTATTCATTATTGCCTTACCTAAGTCGTCGGATAGATTGCCGGACATGGCCGAGGTGGTGATCCTGATCGGGTTGCAGGCGTCCGGGAAGTCGACGTTCTTCCGGCGGACGTTCGCGGGAACGCACGTCCACCTCAGCAAGGACCACTTCCCGAACGCCAAGCGACGGCAAGAACGCCAGCTGCGGATGCTCACCGAGGCGCTCGAAGAAGGCCGTTCGGTGGTCGTGGACAACACCAACCCGTCGCCGGAGGAGTGGACGCCGCTGATCGAGGTCGCGAGACGGCACGGCGCGCGTGTCTCCGGGTACTGGTTCCCGCCGGATCTCGAAGGCTCCCAAGAGCGCAACGCGCGGCGGAGCGCCAAAACCCGGGTGCCCGACGTCGGTCTGTATGCGACTCTCAAGCGGCTACGGCGCCCGAGCGCCGAAGATGGTTTCGACGAGCTGTACACCGTCGGTTTCGACGGCGAAGGCGGTTTCGTCGTGGAGCGGGGGTGAACCATGGACGCGAGTGATTTCGAGGCGCGGCAACGGGAACGCGAGTGGTTCCACGGGCTGACCGTGCCGCCGGGGGCGTGGACGGTGCTCCGCGTCGACGGCCGGGGTTTCTCCAAGTTCACCGAAGCACGCTTCGAGAAACCGTTCGATCCCCGGTTCGCCGACTGCATGGCCGAGGCGGCGAGCGCGTTGATGGCGGAGTTCGCTTCGCCTTACGTCTACACGGAAAGCGACGAGATCTCCCTTGTGCTCCCGCCCGCCGCCGACCTGTTCGGCCGGGGCGTGGAGAAGCTCGTGTCGATCTCCGCCGGGGTCGCGTCGGCCGCGTTCACCCACGCGGCCGGGGTGCCTGCGCACTTCGACGGCCGGGTCTGGCTCGGCACGACGACGGACGACGTCGTCGACCACCTCTCCTGGCGTCAGGCGGACGCGGCCCGCTGTGCGCTCAACGGCTGGTGCTACTGGATCCTGCGCAAGGCGGGGAAATCGGCGAGTGAGGCCGGAGCGGCTCTCGAAGGCGCTGGCGTCTCCGAGAAGAACGAACTGCTCTTCGCGCACGGCGTCAATTTCGCCGAAGTCCCCGCCTGGCAGCGCCGCGGCGTCGGGCTGTACTGGGAGTCCTACGAGCGCACCGGTTTCGACCCGGTACGAGAGGTCGAGGTCTCCGCGACCCGCCGCCGCGTTCGCGTCGACCGCGAGTTGCCGATGAAGGGCGAATACCGCGCCTTCCTAAACGAGCTGCTTCAGCCGATCGGTTCGGGCAGCCGCCGCACCGAATAGGCGAGTTCGATCGTCTCGCCGGTCGCCGGGTCACCCAGTTCCACGCGCCAGGAGCCGGCGAACTGGTCGACGCCGTGCACCATCGGGATGGTGCCGGAGATCAGCACGGTGCCCGGGGCGTAGAGGTCACGCTCGCGCAGCACGTCCAGCCAGTACGACGGCGGCAGCAGTTCCGCGAGTTTCCCTTGCTGAATCAGGGTTTCCCCGGCCCAGGCGGAAAGCGTGAGGTCGTCGAGCCGGTCCTGCACGTCGACGAGCCGCCAAGCCTTGGCGGCGAGGACGTCGGGGCCGGCGTTCTTGCTCCACGCGACGCCGTGCGCTTCGAGCGCGCGGTCGGTGTGGTCGCAGGCGGCGGTCAGGAGGACGTCCTCGGGCTCGGGGCCGGTGATGACGATGGCCCATTCCGCCTCGCCGGAGGTCCGCTCGTGCTGCACCGGGACCTCGTCGGTCTGGCTCGCCAGGTACGGCGCGACCGGGTAGAGCGCCGGGATCACCGAAGGCGCGGGGACGCCGAGTTCGGCCAGTTCGGCCACGTGGGCGGCGACGTCCTCCTGGCTGCGACCGGCGTATCCGGCGTTCAGCAGCGTGTGGACCTCGGTCCGCCGCTCCTGGCCGTCGGGAAGGGTGAAACGCAGCTCAGGCATCTGTCCTCCGAGATTGGGGGTTGCGCATACAGCTTGTATACAAGGAGTATATCCGCAATTCAACCCCTCCCGGCGGGGTTGCGGACCTCCTACGGACGGATGTGGACATGACCTCACCAGCCGGTGACCGGCGTTCGTTGCACAAGGCCTTCGCGGCCAGCCTCTCGGGGACAGCGCTCGAGTGGTACGACTTCGCGGCCTACTCGGTGGCGGCCGCGACGATCTTCGGGCATCTCTTCTTCCCCTCCGAAGACCAGCTCGCGAGCACGATGGCGGCGTTCTCCACCTACGCCGTCGGCTACCTCGCGCGGCCGCTCGGCGGGTTCCTCTTCGGCCGCCTCGGCGACGTGCTCGGCCGCAAGCGCATCCTGGTCATGACGCTCGTGCTCACGGGCGTGGCGACGTTCCTCATCGGTGTCCTGCCGACCTACGAGACCATCGGCGGTTTCGCGGCGGTACTGCTCGTGGCGCTGCGGTTCGCGCAGGGTGTCGGCATCGGCGGCGAATGGGGTGGCGCCGTCCTGCTGTCGAGTGAGTTCGGCGATCCCGGCAAACGGGGCTTCTGGGCCTCGGCCGCGCAGATCGGCCCGCCCGCGGGCAACCTGCTCGCCAACGGTGTCCTCGCCGTGCTGGCCGCGCTGCTCACCGAAGACCAGTTCAACAGCTGGGGCTGGAGGATCGCGTTCCTGCTGTCCGGCGCGCTCGTCGGATTCGGTCTCTGGATCAGGCTCAAGCTGGAGGAGACGCCGGTCTTCAAGCAGATCCAGGAGCGTGGCGAACGCTCGTCGGCGCCGATCTCCGAGGTCTTCCGCACCGAACGCCGCGCGCTCGTCGCGGCCGTCCTGATCCGTGTCTGCCCGGACGTGCTCTACGCGCTGTTCACCGTCTTCGTCCTCACCTACGTCACCACGCACACCGGCCTTTCGCGTGGTGCCGGGCTGGCCGCGGTGATGATCGGTTCCGCGTTCCAGCTGATCCTGATGCCGCTGTTCGGCGCGCTTTCGGACCGGGTCTCCCGGCGCAGGATGTACCTGTTCGCGACGATCGCCGCCGGGATCTGGCCGTTCGTGTTCTTCCCGATGGTCAGCGGCGGCTCGTTCGCGATGCTGGCGATCGGCATCGTGCTCGCGCTGGTCATCCACGCCGCGCTCTACGGCCCGCAGGCCGCGCTCGTCACCGAGCAGTTCTCGCCGCGCCTGCGCTACACCGGCAGCTCGCTGGCGTACACGCTCGCCGGCGTGATCGGCGGGGCGCCCGCGCCGCTGCTGTTCACCGCGCTGCTGGCCGGTTTCGACACCTGGCTGGCGATCGGGGGCTACTTGCTCGTGACCGCGGTGGTGACCATCATCGGTGTCGTGCTCGCCCGTGACCCGGACCGCGAGGAGGCGGCTGCCATGGATCCCGTGCGATGACCTGGACTTCGATGTCCACTGTGGAGGGTCTGCCGCTGATCGGCGGACAGGGCCGGTTCCGCACGCTCGCGACGGCGGAAGGCGGTCTGGCGTACGAGATCCACTATCCGGCGGGCGTCGCTTCTCCCGTGCACCGCCACGATCACGACAGCATCGTGTACCTGGTTTCGGGTTCGCTGCGCGGCACCCTCGACGGCCGGGAAGTGACACTCGAAGCGGGCGGCACGATCGTCCATCCGCGTGGCGTCCCGCACAGCGTCGAGGCCATTGTGGACAGTCAGTGGGTCGAGTTCAAAACGCCGCTGCCCTCGCGGCCGCCGATCGCGGAATGAAGAAACCGGGGCGGACACTGATATCCAGCGTCCGCCCCGGTCGGGAGGAAAGTCTCAGGCGTCCAGCTCGGCCAGCGCCAGCTTCGCCTTCTCCAGCTCGGCTTCGAGCTGGGCCACCTTCGCGGCCTGCAGCTCGCGGGCGGCGTTGATGACCTCGTCGATCGGGCCCGACAGGTCCGCGTGCAGCTCCTTGGCGGCGCGGGACACGGCGGCGGCCGGGATCTCCAGGCCCTTCGTGACCCACTTGCTGCCGTTCTTGAGCTCGGCCTGCCACTCGCCGTCGGCGGTGCCGGTGACCGTGAGGGTCAGCTCGACGGTGCGGGTCTTCTTCGCCGTCGTGGCGACCTTCGGACGGCCACGCTTGGGCTTGGGGGACTCCACCGCGTTTTCGTCGGTGGGGGTCTCCGGGGTTTCCGGAGTCTCGGTCTTCGCCTCGGCCGGGGCTTCGGCCGTCTCCGCCTGCGGCGTCGAGTCGACGGGCGCTTCGGTAGCCGCTTCTTCGGACACGGCGTCAGTGCGTGTCAAGGCATCCACGGTCATCGTCGGTGTCGTCTCCTTGCCCGGGTATGGGGTGGTACCCGGCACATCCTAGAACAGGCGTTCGAGTAGAGCGAACCGGGGTGTGGTAGGCGTGTCGGATGCGATGAACGGGCCGTTCCTCGCGAGGAACGGCCCGTTCATGGCGCTTGAGGTGGGATTACTCCTCGGACTTGCCGGACTTCAGGCCCGAAGAGATCAGGTCCATCACCGACGAGTCGGCCAGCGTGGTCACGTCGCCGACCTGGCGGTTCTCGGCGACGTCGCGCAGCAGGCGGCGCATGATCTTGCCGGACCGCGTCTTCGGCAGCTCCTGCACGACCAGGATCTGCCGCGGCTTCGCGATCGGCCCGATCTCCTTGGCGACGTGGTTGCGCAGTTCCTGGACGGCCGCGTCCCCGCCGTCGACCGCGTTGCCGCGCAGGATGACGAACGCGACGATGCCCTGCCCGGTGGTCGGGTCGGTCGCGCCGACGACGGCGGCCTCGGCGACCGTCGGGTGCGAGACCAGCGCCGACTCGACCTCGGTGGTCGAGATGCGGTGCCCGGACACGTTCATCACGTCGTCGACCCGGCCAAGCAGCCAGACGTCGCCGTCGGCGTCGTACTTCGCGCCGTCTCCGGCGAAGTAGAAGCCCTGGTCGGCGAAGCGGGACCAGTAGGTCTCACGGAAACGCTGCTCGTCGCCCCAGATGCCGCGCAGCATGCCCGGCCACGGCTTGTCGAGCACCAGGTATCCGCCGCCGCCCTTGCCGACCTCGACGCCCTGGTCGTCGACGACCTTCGCCGAGATGCCCGGCAGCGCCCTCTGCGCCGAGCCCGGCTTCGTGGCGGTGACGCCCGGCAGCGGCGAGATCATGATCGCGCCGGTTTCGGTCTGCCACCAGGTGTCGACGATCGGCGCCGAGTTCGCGCCGACGTTCTCGCGATACCAGATCCACGCCTCGGGGTTGATCGGCTCGCCGACACTGCCGAGCACGCGCAGCGACGAGAGGTCGTACTTCTGCGGGATCTCGTTGCCCCACTTCATGAACGTGCGGATCAGCGTGGGCGCGGTGTAGTAGATGGAGACCTTGTGCTGCTGCACGATCTCCCAGTGGCGGCCCTCGTGCGGGGTGTTCGGCGTGCCTTCGTAGACGACCTGCGTCGTCCGGTTCGCCAGCGGCCCGTACACGATGTACGTGTGGCCGGTGATCCAGCCGATGTCGGCGGTGCACCAGTAGACGTCTTCGCCGGCCTTGTGGTCGAAGACGTTGTGGTGCGTGTACGCGGCCTGGGTCAGGTAACCGCCGGAGGTGTGCAGGATGCCCTTCGGCTTCCCGGTGGTGCCGGAGGTGTAGAGGATGAAGAGCGGGTGCTCGGAGTCGAACGCCTGCGGCGCGTGCTCCGCGGACTGGCCGTCGACCAGTTCGTGCCACCAGATGTCGCGGCCTTCGGTGATCGGCACCTCTTCGCCGGTGCGGCGGACGACGATGACCTTCTCGACCGATTCGGCGCCTTCGAGCGCTTCGTCGACGTTGGCCTTCATCGGGGCGGCCTTGCCGCGGCGGTACTGGCCGTCGGTGGTGATGACGACCCGCGCCGCCTGGTCGTCCACCCGAGAACGCAGGGCTGTCGGGGAAAAACCACCGAAGACGACACTGTGCAGGACACCGATGCGGGCACACGCGAGCATCGCGACGATCGCTTCGGGCACCATCGGCATCTGGATGGCGACGCGGTCGCCCGCCTCGAGGCCGAGGGACTCGAGGGCGTTGGCCGCGCGGGAAACCTCGTCCTTCAGCTGTGCGTAGGTGATGTCACGGCTGTCGCCGGGCTCGCCGACCCAGTGGATGGCGACCTGGTCGCCGTGCCCCGAATCGACATGGCGGTCCACGCAGTTGTACGCGACGTTGAGCTTGCCGCCCACGAACCACTTCGCGAACGGCGCATTGGTCCAGTCCAGTACCTGCGACCACTTCGTTTCCCAGTGCAGGCGCTCGGCCTGCTTGGCCCAGAACGCTTCCCGGTCGGCGTCGGCTTCGGCGTAGAAGTCGGCGGTGGCATTCGCTTGCGCGCTGAAAGCCTCACTCGGGGGGAAGGTCCTGCTCTCCGTGAGCAAATTGTCCAGCGCCGGCGACTGCTCGGTCATGGTGCGATGCCTCCTGTGATTCGCGTGTCTTCACGCCCGTTGGCACGCTATCGACGTTACGACGCGAAGTAAAAGGTTGCATCGTGGTTGCGCGCGGCATTCACACGCTTGAGGACAAGGCGGTGCGGACCGCCGGCCATTCTGGTCCGGTCAGCGAGTAGACGACGGTGTCGCGGATGGTTCCGTCCGGCCGGACGCGATGCGCGCGCAGCACTCCTTCCCGTTGCGCGCCGAGACGTTCGATCGCCTTCTGCGACTTGAGGTTGCGGATGTCGGTCTCCCACGAGACGCGGTTCGCGCCGAGGTCGTCGAAAGCGTGGCGCAGCAACAGGAGTTTCGACTCGCGGTTGAGTCCGGTCCGCTGCCATTCGGAACCGATCCAGGTGTAGCCGACGGAAACGATCCTGTGGCGCGCGTTCATCGCGTAGAACGACGTCGTGCCCGCGACCTCGCCGGTGCGCGCGTCGATCTGCGCCCAGGCGCGGCGGCCGGGGTCGGCGAGGATGTCTTCGACCATGGCTTCGGCCGCGGCGAGATCCCGCGGCTGCCGGAGGCTGAGCCACGTCCAGATCGCCGGGTCGGAGCCCGCCGCGAACAGGCCCTTGGCGTGGTCGCGGGTGAGGGGTTCGAGGCGGACGCGCTCGCCGGTCAAGGTCGCATGGTCGTTCCAGTCGGTCACGATCATGACGTTACGACCGGCAATGGCCTTACTGGATAGCCAGTTTCGAAGCATTCGAGAAGGCCACTACGGCGTTGCCTATGCTCGCGGGAACGATCGACGAAGGCGAGGCACCATGGCCGAAGAGCGGGAAGAGCTCACCTGGGAGTTGTTCGGGACGGCCAGCAGGGATCTGGCGCAGGCCGTCGCCGACGACGGCTTCGAGCCGGACCTGATCCTGTCGATCGCGCGCGGCGGGCTGTTCGTCGCGGGAGCGCTCGGCTACGCGCTGGACGTCAAGAACCTGCACGTGATGAACGTCGAGTTCTACACCGGCGTCGACCAGCGGCTCGACCTGCCGGTGATGCTGCCGCCGGTGCCGAACGTCGTCGACCTGACGAAGAAGAAGGTGCTCGTCGCCGACGACGTCGCGGACACCGGCGCGACCCTGAAGCTGGTCCGCGACTTCTGCGCCGACCACGTCGCCGAGGTGCGCTGCGCGGTGGTCTACGAGAAGCCGCGCTCCGAGGTCAAATGCGAGTACGTCTGGAAGCACACGGACCGGTGGATCAACTTCCCGTGGTCGGTGCAGGCGCCCGTGGTGCGGCGCGTGGGCCAGGTGCTGGACGCGTGACGGATCCGCTGAAGCCGCTGCTGGATCTCGAAGGGGTCGCCGAGGCCGCGAAATCGGCGCAGGACGCGGTGTTCGCCGTCCACCGGCTGCCCGCCAACCTGCGCGGCGGCGCGGCGACGGCCGCCGAAGCCTCCGTGCGGTCGGCGCGGGCGTCGGCCGGGATCGAGGGCGCCGCGCCCGAACTGCCGGAATCCGGTGAGGTGACCGACCCGGTGCTGGCGGGCGCGCTGCGGGTCGCGGAAGCGCTGGAGGGCATCCTCCCGACGTGGCGGCGTGCGCCGTTGCAGGCGTTGGCGCGCTTGCACGTTCTCGCCGCGTCGGATCTGGTGACGGATCACGACGCGCTGGGGCGGCCGCGGTCGTCCGGCGACGTCGGGCCGCGGCTGGAGATGCTGGCGCAACTGGTCACCGGCGCGACGTCGGTGCCTGGTCCGGTGCTGACCGCCGTCGTGCACGGGGAACTGTTGGCGCTCAAGCCTTTCGGCTCCGCGGACGGGGTCGTCGCGCGGGCGGCGGCGCGGCTTTCGGCGGTGGCGACCGGGCTGGACCCGAAGGCGTTGACGGTGCCGGAGGTCGCGTACTTCCGGCGGGTGCCGAAGTACCTCGAAGCGGCTTCGTCGTTCGCGGACGGAACTCCGGACGGCGTCCGCGCCTGGCTGCTCTTCTCGTGCGAAGCGTTCGAGGCGGGCGCTCGTGAGGCGAAGTCGATCTCCGACGCCGCCGGCTGATCTTCTGGCCTCGTGAGTGGCAAGGACGGTTCTAACCGTCCTTGCCACTCACGAGGCCCAAAGCATGTGGTGACCGCCCATGGGATCTCGCCCAGGTGTAGTGCGTGACCACATGGCTTAAGCGGGCCGGGCGACCTAACGTCGTCGGCCATGAGTGGTGCGTATCACAGCGATCTGGCGGGTAAGTCCGCGCTGGTCACGGGCGCGGCCGGCGGGATCGGCCTGGCCTGCGCCGAAGCGTTGTCGCAGGCCGGGGCCAAGGTCCACCTCGTCGACATCGACGACGCCGTCGAGAAGGCGGCGGCCGGCGTCGACGGCATCGCGCACGTCGTCGACCTCACCGACGCCCAGGCCGTCGAGACCCTCCCGGCCGAGATCGACATCCTCGTCAACAACGCCGGTTTCCAGCACATCGCGCCGATCCACGAGTTCCCGCCGGAGACGTTCACCCGCGTCCAGTCGCTGATGGTCACCGCGCCGTTCCTGCTCATCCGCCGCGCGCTGCCGAGCATGTACGAACGCGGCTGGGGGCGCGTGATCAACATGTCCAGCGTCCACGGCCTCCGCGCGAGCCCGTTCAAATCCGCGTACGTCACCGCGAAGCACGCGCTCGAAGGGCTCTCCAAGGTCACCGCGCTCGAAGGCGCGGAGCACGGCGTGACCAGCAACTGCGTCAACCCGGGCTACGTCCGGACGCCGCTGGTCACCGGCCAGCTCCAGGCGCAGGCCGAGGAACACGGGCTCGAACGCGACGCCGTCATCGAGCAGGTCCTGCTGCGGCGTTCGGCGATCAAACGGCTCATCGAACCGGCGGACGTCGCCGCGTGCGTGCTCTGGCTGTCCGGCGACCACGCCGCCCATGTCACCGGTACCTCGATCCCCCTCGACGGCGGCTGGACCGCCGCGTGAACCCCCAAGAAAGGACATCCCCGGTGACCACGCAGAACCGCGGCTCGATCGCGAAGGTCGTCAGCGCCAGCCTGATCGGCACGACGATCGAGTGGTACGACTTCTTCCTCTACACCTCCGCCGCGGCGCTGGTGTTCGGCAAATTGTTCTTCCCCTCCAACGATCCGCTGACCGGCACGCTGCTCGCGTTCCTCACCTACGCCGTCGGCTTCCTCGCGCGGCCGGTCGGCGGGCTGGTGTTCGGCCATTTCGGCGACCGCGTCGGCCGCAAGAAGCTGCTGGTGCTGAGCCTGCTGCTGATGGGCGGTTCGACCTGCGCGATGGGCATCCTCCCGACGTACGCCTCCGTCGGTGTCCTGGCGCCGATCCTGCTGACGCTGCTGCGGCTCGTGCAGGGTTTCGCGCTCGGCGGCGAATGGGGCGGCGCGGTGCTGATCGTCTCCGAACACGGCGACGACAAGCGGCGCGGTTTCTGGGCGTCCTGGCCGCAATGCGGTGCTCCCGGCGGCAACCTGCTGGCGACGGCGGTCTTGGCGATCCTCGCCGCGACGCAGTCCGACGAGGCCTTCCTCGGCTGGGGCTGGCGGATCCCGTTCCTGCTTTCCGGCGTCCTCGTGGTGATCGGGCTCTGGATCCGGCTCGCGGTCAGTGAATCGCCGGTGTTCCTCGCGGCGCAGAAGAACAACACGACCACGCACGCGCCGGTCGTCGAGGTGTTCCGCAAGAGCTGGCGCGCGGTGCTGATCACGATCGGTTCCCGCATGGCGGAGAACGTCTCGTACTACGTGATCACCGCGTTCATCCTCGTCTACGTCACCACCGGGCTGAGCCTGCCGAAATCCGCCGGGCTCAACGCGGTGCTCATCGGTTCGGCCGTGCACTTCGTGACGATTCCATTGTGGGGCAAGCTTTCCGACCGGATCGGCCGCCGCCCGGTCTATCTGTTCGGCGCGATCGGCATGGCGGTGTGGAGCTTCGTGTTCTTCGCGATGCTCGACACGAAGAACTCCGCCGTCATCATCCTCGCGGCGACCATCGGCCTGGTGCTGCACGGCGCGATGTACGGCCCGCAGGCCGCGTTCTTCTCCGAGCAGTTCCCGACGCGAGTGCGCTACACCGGCCTTTCGGTCGGCGGTCAGCTTTCTTCGATCGCGGCAGGCGCGGTGGCGCCGCTCATCGCGGTGGCGCTGTTCAAGGAGTTCGGCAGCACGGTCCCGGTCTCGCTCTACGTGGTCGCGATGTGCGCGCTGACCGTGATCGCGCTGCTCGCCGCCCGCGAGACCAAGGGCGAATCCCTGCACTCCGAAGTTCTCACGGAGCGCGGTCACGTGTCAGCATGACCGCTGTGGACGGTTCCGCGCAGTTGCGCCGGCTGCTCGAACTGCTCGCCTCCGGGGCGGGCAGCGAGCAGCTGGCGCACGTCCCCGTCGACCCGAAGGCCACCGAGCTGGCGCTGCGGATCCGGGACACCGTCGCCGAGCACCGGCGGCGCGAGGCAGAGCTGGCCGCGTTGTTCGACACGGCCAGCGACCTCGCGCGGCTGGACGATCCGGACGCCGTCCTCCGGTCGATCGTGCGGCGGGCGCGGGCGCTGCTCGGTGTGGACGTCTCGTATCTCAGTCTCAACGACGAGACCGAGGGCAAGACCTACGTGCGGGTCACCGACGGTTCGGTTTCCGCGCTGTTCCAGGACATCGTGCTCGGGATGGGCGAGGGGCTCGGCGGGCTGGTCGCCCAGACCGCGCGGCCGTACGCGACGGCGGATTACTTCAACGACAAGCGGTTCCGCCACACCTCGTCGATCGACACCGGCGTGCTCGACGAGGGGCTGACCGCGATCCTCGGGGTGCCGCTGGCGATCGGCAGCAAGGTCATCGGGGTCCTGTTCGCCTCGGACCGGACCACACGGGAGTTCTCGCCCGAAGAGGTCGCGCTGCTGTCGTCACTGGCCGACCACGCGGCGATCGCGCTGGACAACGCGCATCTGCTCGACGAGACGCGCCGCGCGGTCGCCGAGCTGAACGCCGCGAACGCGACCATCAGCGCGCACAACGACGCGATGCGCCGAGCCGAGGACGCCCACGACCGGCTGATGGATCTCGTGCTGCGCGGCGGCGATCTGGCCGAGGTCGCCGCCGCGGTCGCGGACGTGCTCGGCGGCGCCATCGCCGTCTACGACGCGGACGGCGCGGTCCTCGCCCGGACCGGCGGCGAGCTGAAACTTTCGCGTGCCGCGGTTTCGGCGTCCAGGGCGAGCGGGCGCGCGGTGTCCACTGAGGACGGTTGGCTGTGTGCGGTACAGGCGGGGCAGGAATTCCTCGGCAGTCTGGTGCTCGGCGGCGGGCCGTCGCTCGGCGAGGCCGACCGGCGGCTGTTCGAGCGGGCGGGCGTGGTCACCGCGGTGCTGCTGATGCAACGGCGTTCCGTCGCGCGCGCCGAGGACGAGGTGCGCGGCGAGCTGCTGTCGGACCTGCTCACCGCGCCCGGCCGCAATCCGGCCGCACTGCTGGCGCGCGGTCGCCGATTGGGAGTCGATTTGTCGACATCGCACGCGGTACTGATCGCGCATTCCGACGACGTCTCCCGGCGACGGCTGGCCGCGGCGGCTTCGCGGCACGCGGACCTGGTCGGGGTGCACGCCGACGAGGTGGTCCTTCTGGTTCGTGGCGCGGATCCCGGCGCGCTGGCGCGTTCCGTTGCCGCCGAACTGGCGTCCACAATGGACTGCCCGGTGACGGTGGGCGCGGCGGGTCCGGCGGCGTCACCGAGGGAGCTGGCCGTGGCGCACGCCGAAGCCGCACGTTGTGTCGCGTCGCTGCTCGCGCTGGGCCGGGCGGGGGAAGGCGCGAGCATGGCCGACCTGGGCTTCGTCGGGCTGCTCCTCGGCGAGCACGCCGATCTCGGCGCGTACGTGACCGCCACGATCGGCCCGGTGCTCGACTACGACGAACGTCGCGGCACGGATCTGATCGGCACGCTCCGCGCGTATTTCGCCTGTGGCGGCAACTTGACGCGGGCGAAGGACCTGCTCCACGTGCACGTCAACACGGTCGTGCAGCGGCTGGACCGCATCGCGTCACTGCTGGGCGAGCACTGGCAGGCGCCCGAGCGCGCGCTGGAACTCCAGCTCGCGCTCAGGCTGCACCGCCTCACCAGTGACCGAAACGGATGACGTCGTCGAAGTCGCGGCGGGCGACCGTGGTCGGTGACGATCCCGGCGACGGGCCGGATTCGGCGCCGTGCCCGAGCGCCACGACGCCGATCGGGTCGTGATCCTCCGGCACGCCGAACTCGCCGTGCAGCCGCTCCACGCTTTCCGGCGCGAGACCGAAGAACACCGCGCCGAGACCTTCGTCGACGGCCGTCTGGAGGATCAGCATCGTCGCCATCCCGGTGTCGACGTCCCAGTACGGCACGCGCCACCACGAATCGTCTCGATCGGCGAAACCCTTGTCCGGCTTGGCATAGCGGTCGAGGTACGCGTTCTTGACCGAAAGCGGCACGATCGCGACCGGGGCCGTGGTCACGGTTTCCGGTGCCCAGCTCGCCCCGAACTCCCAGAATTTCGCGAGTTCTTCGCCGGTGAGGACGAGAAATCCTTGCCCCTGTGAGAATCCGGCCGAGGGGCCTTTGAGCGCGTTGCGCAGGATGCGCTGAAGGCTCGCCTCGGCGACGGGCTCGTCGGTGAACTTCCGGACCATGCGACGGCGTCGTACGACGTCCTGGAATTCCATGCGATCAGCTTAGTGCGCAGGTCGTCGCCAGGTCACCGCCCGCACGCGGGATCGTCGCCGAAGCGGGCGGGCGGGCGCCGTCGAGCCAGCCTTCGAGAGCGCTGAAAGCAGTGCGGAAACACGGGCCGATCGGGCGCAGCCTGTCCGGATACGCGTCGTACAGGCCGTCGACGTGGTTGCCGTCGACGATCCGGTAATAGCGCTGCAGGCCGGCGCGGCCCTGGTCGGCGATCATCCACTGGTAGACGTCGGAATCGCGGGTGATCGGCAGGAGCGTGTCGAGGGTTCCGTGCAGGGTGATCAGCGGTTTGCCGATCCGGCCGGTCAGCGAGATCCGTTCGACCGCGCGGTGCACCGACGGCGGGCGAGCGGCGTAGTCGTAATCGGTCCCGGCGAACGACGGGTCGAATTCGGCCTGATAGATCCGCTGGGTCAAGCCCCAGTAGACGTCGTTGTGGTACTTCCAAAGGAATTTCGAGCCAGGTGCGAAACCGGCGTCGAGAATTTCCTGGTGGGCTTGCGCGGAACCGGCGGCGTACGCGGGATAGGCCTTGATCGCGGGCGGCAGGAAGGTGAACAGGTTCGGGCCGTCTTCGTGCCAAAGCGTGCCCTCCCAGTCGATTCCGCCGTCGTAGAGCCACGGCCGGTTCTCGAGCTGCCAGCGGACGAGGTAGCCGCCGTTCGACATCCCGGCCGCGAGGGTGCGGCCCGGCAGGCGCCCGTAGCGGTGCGCGACGGCCGCCTTCGCCGCGATGGTCAGCTGCGTGACCCGCGAGTTCCACTCGGCGAGCGTGTCACCCGGACGACGTCCGTCGGTGTGGAAGTCAGCACCGGTGTTGCCCTTGTCGGTGGCGGCGAACGCGTAGCCGGCGGCGAGGACCTGGTCGCCGATCGCGCGATCGTTCGCGTACTGCCGCCGGACTCCCGGTGACCCCGAGACCACGAGGCCGCCGTTCCAGCGATCGGGCAGCCGCAGCACGAACTGCGCGTCGTGGTTCCAGCCGTGTGTGGTGTTGGACGTCGACGAGTCCGGGAAGTAGCCGTCGATCTGGATGCCGGGAACGCCCTTGGGGGCTGGGAAACCGGCGGAGGTGAGCCCGGCCCAGTCGGACTGGACCGTATGCCCGGTGGCCAGGGTGCCGGTGGTGGTCAGATCGTCCAAACAGGACAGTCGTTGGGCCGCGGCGCCGGGAACGCGCACGTTCCCGCAACCGCTCGCCGCCTGGGCAGGGGTGGCCAGGACCAGCATCATCGCGAGGACCAGAAAGAGCCGCATCGGCCGACGATAAGCGGGGTTCTCGGGTGAGGGTACCCGGCGCGACCACACAAAACGGGCCGTCGCTGTGGTGTTCTTCCACGTGGGAAGTGCGCATCGGCGGTTTTAGCCTGAAGTGATGCGAAAACTCCTCATCGGCGCGGTGGTTTCGACATTGGTCCTTCTTTCTTCGGCTCCGGCGCAGGCGGCGACGATCCGTCCGGTGACCGGGTTCGGGAGCAATCCCGGTGCTCTGCAGATGTTCGAATACGTTCCTGACGCGCTGCCGTCCGGACGGCCGGCGGTGGTCGTGCTGCACGGCTGCACGCAGGACGCCGCCGGATACGCGCGTGGCTCCGGCTGGGTCGGGCTGGCGGACAAGCTGCGGTTCAAACTCGTTCTGCCGCAACAAGTCTCGGCGAACAACTTCAGTAAATGCTTCAACTGGTTCCAGGCCGCCGACATCAAGCGCGGGTCCGGAGAAGCCGAATCCATCGCGCAGATGGCGCGGTATTCGGCCGGGAGCCGGACGTACGTGACCGGCTTGTCGGCCGGTGGTGCGATGACTTCCGTGATGCTGGCGGCGTATCCGGAACTCTTCGCGGGCGGAGGTGTCGTCGCGGGGCTGCCCTATGGTTGCGCGACTTCGATGATCGACGCGTACTCCTGCATGAACCCCGGCAAGGATCTGACCCCGAAGCAATGGGGCGACAAGGTGCGGGCCGCGGGCACCGGGCCGCGTTCGCCGGTCAGCGTCTGGCACGGGACGGCGGACTACACCGTCGCCCCGATGAACATGCGTGAGCTCTCCGAGCAGTGGACCGACGTCGGCGCGGCCGTCGACACGCACGCCGTCACCGGGATGGGGCACGGTCAGCCGATCGCGCCCGGATCCGGCTGCGGGCAGGCGGGGCCGTATCTGCTCGACGTCGGCGTCTGCGCCGCGGCGGAACTCGCGGCGAAGTGGCGGCTAGGCGAGGACGGCGTCCAGTAGCCCGGGGAAGCGGGCGTGGACGTCCTCGGTGCGTAGCTCGACCCAGCGGGTCCGGCCCTCGACGAACGTCGTCGTGAGGCCGGCCTCGCGCAACACCTTCCAGTGGTGGGAGAGCGTCGGCGCGCTGATCTCGACGTCGTACTCGGTGATGGCGCAGCTTCGCGGCGAAGGGTTGCTTCGCAGGGCGCGGATCAGCTCCAGTCGCACGGGATCCGCGAGCGCCTGGAGCACCGGCACGATCTCGATCTCGTCGATCGACGGCTGCGGCAGCGTGCTGCTCACTTCACTCCAAACTATTTGACAGTCATCGAATAGTCCCTTCACTATACCTCCCATGACGATTCGACGATCATCAAATGATCGGCTCGCTCTGGGGGCTCTGCTGGTACTCGCCGTCGGGACGTTCACCGTCGGCACCGACGGATTCGTCCTGAACGGGCTGCTGCCCACCATCGCCGCCGACCTGCGCGTTTCCGAAGCGGTCGCGGGCCAGCTGACCACTGTCTTCGCGGTGACCTACGCGGTTTCCTCGCCGCTCATCGCGGCTTTCACCGGACGGCTCGACCGGCGTTGGGTGCTCGGCGCGGGGATGGTGCTGTTCACGATCGGCATGGCCGGTCAGGCGCTCGGCGAATCCTTCGCCGTGGTCGCCGTCGCACGCGTGCTGGCCGCCCTCGGTGCCGCCGCCTTCCAGTCCAACGCCTATGTCCTCGCCGGTGCCCTGGCGTCGGACGAGCGCCGCGGCCGCGCGCTGGCCACGGTCTCCAACGGGATGAGCGTGTCGATGGTGCTCGGCGTGCCGATCGGGGTGCTGGCCGGGAACTGGTTCGGCTGGCGCGCGGTGATGTGGGGGATCGGCGCGGTGGCGCTGGTCGTGATGCTGCTCGTGCCGCTGCTGCCCGGGGTCCGGATGCCGACGGTGTCTTTGCGCGACCGGCTCGCCGTCGTCGCGCGGCCGCCGATCGCGCGCGTGCTCGGCGTGAGCGTCCTCGGCACCGCCGCGGGCTTCGCGGCCTTCGTGTACCTGCCGGTGCTGGTGGCTCCAGTGGCGGCGGGCGCGACGATCTCGTGGCTGCTCGTCGGTTTCGGGATCGGGCAGATCGTGGGCAATGCCTTCGCGGGCCGGGCGACGGATTCGCTGGGGCCTTCGCGCGTCCGGTCGATCTCGCTGATCGGCACGGTCGCGACGTTCGCGCTGCTGGACGTCGCCGTGCTGAGCTTGCCCAGCTCGCTCGTACTCGCGCTGGCTTCGGGCGTCTTCGGCGGCATGCTGATGGTGCCGCAGCAGCACCGGCTGTTCTCGCTGGCGCCTGACGCGCCGACGGTCGCCATGGGGCTCAACGGTTCCGCGATCTACGGCGGCGGGGCCCTCGGTGCCGCGCTGGGTGGGGTCGTGCTGTCGTCGGCGGGTGTTTGGTGGGTCGGTCCCGTTGCCGCCTTCGTCGCTCTGCTGGGCTTCGCGCTTTCGGTCCCTTCGCGGGCGAAGGTGCCCGCTTGACCGAACGGGGGAGCAAGGGACCTTTGCTACCACTCCGCTGAGGCCAACTGTCCACACGGGACACTAAGCGACGTACGCATGTCGCTTTGGGCGCTTTGCGCGGGCGTCGTGAGTGGCAATGGTCGTTCTAACCCTCTTTGCCACTCACGACCCCCGACTGGAACTGCGCATACTGGCACTAATCGGGCATTTCTCTGGGACTCGGCCGGCCCTGGTCGCAGCAGAGTGGTAGCAAAGGTCCCTTGCTCCCTTTTCGCAGGTCAGAGGCCTACTCGACCGACCAGCGCTCCTCGATACGCGCAAAGCGCCACACCAGAAGCGCGAAGAGCCACGTAAGCACGAAGAGCGCGACGACCGCGTAGCCCACGTAGTCGAGGCTCAGCGACCCGATCGCCGCCAGGGGGCCAGAAGTGATGCCGAACCGTTCGGTGATGATCGAGACGACCTCGATCGTCCCGATGAGCAAGGCGACCGCGACGGAAAGCGCCGTCACGATGAGGTTGTAGTAGATCTTCCGCACCGGCTTCGCGAGCGCCCAGCCGTACGCGTAGTTCATGAAGCAGCCGTCGGCGGTGTCGAACAGCGTCATCCCGGCGGCGAACAGGATCGGCAGCACCAGGATCGCGTACCAAGGCAGCGAGAACGCCGCCGCGCCGCCGGCGAGCACCAGCAGGCTGATCTCGGTCGCGGTGTCGAAGCCGAGACCGAACAGCACGCCGATCGGGTAGATGTGCCAAGGCTTGCGCACCGCTTTGGTGGCGCCGCGGAGCAGGCGGTTCATGAAGCCGCGGTTGTCGAGTTGCCGCTCCAGCGCCGCTTCGTCGAACTCGCCCCGCCGCATCCGCCGGAACACCTTCACGATGCCGACCAGCACCACCAGGTTCATGATCCCGATGAGGTACAGGAACACCGCCGAAACCGACGTCCCGATCAGCCCGGTCGCCTGGTGCAGCGCCGACGAGTCGTCCTCGACGGCCCCGGCGAGCGCGCGGACGCCGAGCGACAACAGCAGGCACAGGACGAAGACGATCGTCGAGTGCCCGAGGGAGAACCAGAAACCGACCGAAAGCGGCCGTTGCCCGTCGGCCATCAGCTTGCGGGTGGTGTTGTCGATCGCGGCGATGTGGTCCGCGTCGAAAGCGTGCCGCATGCCGAGCACGAACGCCGTGACACCGAGGCCGGCCCCGAACACGCCCGTGGCGCCGAGCTCGTATTGGCGCGGCGCCACGAAAAGCGTCAGGACCCCCCAGCCGATGACGTTGAGCAGCAGGATGAATCCGGCCATCCCGGCGACGGACACCCGTTCGCGTCGCGTGAGCGCGAAGCGTCGGGATGAACGGGTCTGTCCGCCGGTGTTCAGCTCGCGCGCACCCTCAGGGAGTCGAGAGCCTTTCGTACGTGGCCATCGCTGGCCGCCAGCGCCTTCGCCGCACTCGCGACGTCTTCGCCGGACAGCAGATGGACCAGCGCGACCTTGAGGTCGCCGTCGGCCTCGGTGAGCGCGTCGGAACAGTCCGCCATGCTCATCCCGGTGGCCTCGCGCAGGATCCGGATGGTCCGCCCGCGCAGCTTCGCGTTGGTCGCCCGCATGCTCACCATCAGGTTCGAATACGTGCGGCCGAGCTTGATCATCGTCGCGGTGGAGAACGCCGTGAGGATGATCTTCTGCGCCGTGCCCGCCTTCATCCGCGTCGATCCGGCGATCGCCTCGGGGCCGGTGTCCACCGCGATGAGGACGTCGACCCCCGGCGGCGTCACCGCTGCCGGATTGCCCGAAACCAGCGCGGTACGGGCACCGAGACGGCTGGCCGCGGCCAGTGCGCCGAGGACGTAGGGCGTCCGGCCGGAAGCCGTCAGCCCGAGCACGAAGTCGCCGGGTGCGACGGACTCGGCCACCTCGGCGGCTCCGGCCTTCGCGTCGTCCTCGGCGTCTTCGACGGCTTGGCGCAGAGCGCGCGCGCCGCCCGCGTGATGCGCGATGAACCAATCGGCGGGCACGTTGAACGTCGGCACGAGCTCCGCCGCGTCCAACGTCGCCAGCCTGCCGGAAGTACCGGCCCCGAAGTAGTGCACGCGGTGTCCCGACCGCAGCGCTTCCACGGCGAAGTCGACCGCCCGCGCCACCTGCGGCAGCACCGCGGCGACGGCTTCGGGGACCCGGCGGTCCTCGGCGTTGATCGCGCCGAGGATGCCCATGGTCGACATCAGGTCGATGTCGGTCGTCCGTGGATTGCGCTGTTCGGTTGGCGAGTCGACGTGCACCACCTGGCGTGGGACGGTCATCATGCGCCTCACTTTTTCGCTCATTTGCCGGTTTCCCGCGGCCGCCGCCTGCCGTCGGGCCGGACGCCCAGACGGTGCGAGCCGACCGCGTCCCTGGTCGCGTCGAGCGCGTTGACCGACGCGTCCATGTGCCGCTGCGCGACACCGATGAACAGGCAGTCGATGACGGTCAGCTGCGCGATGCGACTGGCGGTCGCACCCGAGCGGAACGTCGTCTCCCGCGCGGCCGTGGTCAGTACGTGGTCGGCGACCTCGGTGATCGGTGAACGCGGGAAGTTCGTCACGGCGACGGTGATCGCGCCGTGCTCACGGGCCACCCGCAGCGCCTCGACGGTGTCCGTGGTCGCGCCCGTGTGGGAGATGCCGATCGCGACGTCGCCGGGGCTCAGCACGGCGGCCGAGGTGAGCATGATGTGCGTGTCCGACCAGGCGAAGCTGACCCGTCCGATGCGGTGCAGCTTCTGCTGCAGATCCGCGGCGACGAACGCGCTCGCACCCACGCCGTAGACGTCGACACGGCCCGCGCCGGCCACGATGTCGATCACGCGCTGTAGCGACGGGACGTCCAGCTGGTCGGCCGTCTCCTCCACGGCGCGTGCGTCCGCGAAGCTGACCTTGCCGATCACGGCGGCCAGGTCGTCCTCCGGCCCGATCTCGCCGCCGAGGTTGCGGGTCGACCGCGCCTCGGACCGGGCGGTGTCGGCCGCCAGGGCGATCCTGAGCTGCGGGTATCCGCCCACGCCGACCGCCTTGCAGAACCGCGTGACGGTGGTTTCGCTGGTGTTCGCCGCGAGCGCGACCTCGGTGATGCTGCGCCGCGCGACCTGCGCGGGGTCGTCGAGGACGACCTTCGCGACGCGCTGCTCGGCCCGGGCGAGCCCGGGCAGGAGCGAGCGAATCCGGACGAGCGGGCTCGCGTCAGCGTCCCGTGTCGGCTGCGCCGGCACGGCCTCGGACGGTGCGGCCGCGATTACGGAATCGGTATCGCCCACCGTGGGAAAGTTACTAACCGTTGGCATCTGCGACAAGGCTACCCACACCCTTCGGGAAGATCGCAACCTATCCGTGTCTGCGGATTCGATTTGCGATTAATCGTTGACCAGAAAGTCGCTAACCAGGTCGAGGCCGTTAACGAGGTCGAGCTAACGACTTGGCAACTTAGTGTCGCGACGCAAGGGGCTGTGTCCCGGTCAACGGGGCGGTCCGGTCAGCACATCGGAGCCGATTGGCTACCTAGTGCTCAACTTCCAGCCGGTAGCGACGAAAGTAGGGGGATTATGCTCACTGTCCAGCAGTATGCGGCCGCGTTCAGTGACTTTCACACCGTCCAAGGAAATTCCCCGTCCGGTGTAACGGGCATCGGTCGTGTAACGCCAGCGGAGGGTGATTTGTGAGCTTTGCGACACCTCGGCGGCGGCCCGCCACCAAGCACGATGCCCGTGCCCGCCGAGCCCGGTCTGGTCACCCGCGGGGGCGCCGGGTCCGCTCGCACGCAGGGTAATCGATTTCCATGTTGCTCCGCCGTCGGTACTTGTTTCCAAGAACAGCGAATCCGAGGGCCCTTCGGTGTCCACGAAGGTGTCGAACGAGACCTTCAGCGGCCCTCCGCGCGTCTGTAACGGGGGAGTCGTGAGCGTGGCCGTGGAGACGTCGCCGGCGCCGCTGAACCACGCGTCGCGGCCGCGCGCCGGGCGGACGGCCATCGCCTTCGCGAGCGAGCTCGCCCACGTCTCCCTGGCGAGGTTGATCGAGCCCCAGCTCCGCGTCGGGTGCACGCGGTTGGTGAGCAGGATGGCGAAGGACCGCGAGAGCGGATCGATCACCAGCGAGGTCCCGGTGAACCCGGTGTGCCCGGCCGTCGACGGGGCCGACAGCGCGCCCATGTACCAAGGCTGGTCGAGTTCGAAGCCGAGTCCGTGCGCGTTGTCCGGGAACTTGTGGTTGTAGTTCGTCAGCATCGCCCGCACGGTCTCCTCGCGCAGGATCCGGTGCCCGCGGTACGCGCCGCCGTTGAGGATCGTCTGCGCCAGCACCGCCATGTCGGCGGCCGTGGAGAACACGCCCGCGTGCCCTGCGACGCCGCCCAGGGACCAGGCGTTCTCGTCGTGCACTTCGCCGCGTACGAGCCCCCGAGGCGGCTTCGTGGCGTACTCGGTCGCCGCGACCCTGGCGAGTTTCGACGCGGGCGGGTTGTACCCGGTGTCGGCCAGCCCCAGCGGCGCGGCGATGCGGTCCTGGACCACCTTGTCCAGCGGCGCCCCGGCCACCTCCTCGACCAGGAAACCGAGCGTCAGCAGATTGATGTCGGAGTAGAGGTACGTGCTGCCCGGCGCGTTCTTCAACGGGCTGTCGAGGACGGCCTTCCGGCGGGACGGGATGTCCGGATAGCCCTCCCACAGCGACGGGAGCGGTGTCGCGGCGAAGCCCGAGACGTGGGTGAGCAGCTGCTGGACGGTGACGGCTTCCTTGCCGTTCACCCCGAACTCCGGCAGGTATCGCACCACCGGCGCCGAGATGTCCAGCTTGCCCGTCTCGGCCAGCTGCATCACCGCGATGGAGGTGAACAGCTTCGAGATCGAGGCCATGTCGAAGATGGTGTCCGCGCGCATCGGCACCTGCTGCTCTGGCGGCAGTTCCGTGCCCTTGGCGTCGGCGTAGCGGACAGCGCCGCCGACGGCCTGGCGCTCGACGATCACGCCGTCGTGCGCGAGCAGGCCGACCGCTCCGGAGAAATGCGGATGCCCGGTGACGTCCGGTTTCGTCCAGCTTTCGATGAACCGCTCGGCCGCCTTGATCGGCTCCGGGTCGAGGCCGACGTCGGAGGGCGCGCCGTCGCGCAGCACGGTGGACGCGGGCGCGAATCCGCCGCGCGGCTTGTCGAACCGGCCGGCCGCGCCGTCTCCCTGTTGTCCGGTACCCGGAATCGCCTGTGCTCCCGCCGTCGACAGAGTGGTCGCCGCGACCAGTACGGAGACGGCCGCGATCAGGATCTTCCTAACACGCAAGGTCGTTCCTCTCAGCGGTAGATGAGATGGCGGCGGCGTTTCCGGTCGAACTCGGCCAGTTCGGCCTGCCAGGACCCGACGATCTCGTCCACTCCCGCGCCCCTGTCGATCATCGTGCGCAGCCTGTCGGAGCCGGAGAGCTTGTCGAGGAAATTGTCGGGACGCCACTTGAACTTGTCCGGATGCACCTGTTTCGCGGTGACGAACATGGTGACCGCGGTGCGGATGGCGTCGAACGACCGCGGATCGGTGATCGTCACCTGCACGCCACCGCACGGCTCGTTCACGAACTTGCCGAACGTCGGCACGAAGTAGGCCTCACGGAACTTCACCCCGGGAAGCCGCTGCTCGCCGAGCTTCTCCCGCCAGCGCCAGTCGAGGCCCGGCGCGCCGATGATCTCGAACGGCCTGGTGGTGCCCCGGCCTTCGGAGAAGACGGTGCCCTCGAACATCCCGGTGCCGGGATAGACGAGCGCGGTGTCCGGCGTCGGCATATTCGGGCTCGGCGGGACCCAGGTCAGCCCGGTGCGGGCGAAGAGCTGATCGCGCCGCCAGTCCCGCACTTCGACGATTTCGAGCTTGCCCGGCGTGACGCCCTCGGCGGGCAGGAACTCGGCCGCGAAGAACCGCGCGAGCTCGCCGACGGTCATACCGTGCTGCTGCACGATCGGCTTCCGGCCGACCCCCGAGGCGAACGCCGGGTTCAGCATCGGCCCGGCGGCCTTGCCGCCCAACGGATTCGGCCGGTCCAGCACGACGACCGCCGCGCCGACCTTCGCCGCCGCGACCATCGCCGTGTACAGCGACCAGATGTAGGTGTAGAACCGGGCGCCGACGTCGGCGATGTCGAAGACGACGGTGTCGACGCCGGCCTTCGTGAACATCCCGGCGAGCTTCGTCGCGTCGGCGCCGTACGCGTCGTACACCGGCACGCCGGTGCGCGGATCGGTGTAATCGCCCTCGGAGCCGCCTGCCTGCGCGCTGCCGCGGAACCCGTGCTCCGGCCCGAACGCGGCGAGCGGCCGGACCCCGGCGGCGACCATCGAGTCGACGATGTGGTCGCCGCTCGCCAGGACACCCGTCGGATTCGACAGCACGCCGAGCTTGCGGCCGGACAGCGGCGCCCAGCCCCTGGCGGCGAGCACGTCCGCTCCGGTGCGGGTGAGCGGGGGACCTTTGCTACCACTTTCCGGCTGGGCCCCCGCGACCGAGGACCCGGCCGTCAGCGCGGGGACCGCGAGCGCGCCGGTGGCGAGGAAGTGGCGGCGGTTGAGGTTCACCAGGTCAGCCCGTGGCCGAAGGGGTACTTCACCGTGCCCACGTCCTTGCCCGCGGGGACGTCCACCGGCAGCTTGCCCTGCGGCGTCACCTTCCCGAGGATCACCTTCGCCAGCGCTTCGAGCGAAGGCGTGATGTAGCCGTACGTGGCGAGCCACGTCTTGATCGGGTTCTCGTAGCCGGCGTCGTAGGGAATCTGGGCGGCGACCGCGACGACAGGCTTTCCGGTGTCGGCCAGCGCCTGCAACAGCTTGCCCTGCAACGGATACGTGCCCACGTTGTTGGTCAGCACGACGACGAGGTCGACGTTCTTCGCCGCCGCGACGGCCTGCGAGATCTGCGCGTCTGTCGGCGTCTGCCCGGTCTGGAGCGCGGTCGCCTGCGTGCCGTGCGCGGTGAGCTTCGCGGCCAGCGACGCCGTCGTGCTCACGCCCCAGCCGGTCACGAGCGTCTTCGCGGGCTGCTGTTTGAGCGGCAGGACCCCGCCGTCGTTGCGGATCGCGGTGACCGACCGGTCGGCGATGCCCTGCGCGGTCGCGAGGTTGGCCGGGATGCCGACCTTCGACATCACCTTCGCCGGGTCGACGAACGGCGAGGTCAGGATGCCCCGGTTCAGCTTGAGCTTCAGCACCCGCAGGACGCTCTCGTCGATGCGCCGCTCGGTCAGCTCGCCCTTGCGGACGGCGTCGAGCACGGAGTTGATCGCGAGTTCGAGGTTCACCGGCATGAGCAGCTGGTCGATGCCCGCCTTGAGGGCCAGCACCGGGATCTCCGCGTCGGTGTGCATCTCGCGCACCGCGTCCATCGAGAGGGAGTCGGTGACGACGACTCCGCGGTAACCGAGCTCCTCGCGCAGCTTGCCGGTGAGGATCGGCTTCGACAGCGTGGCCGGCTCGCCCGACGGGTCGAGGCTGGGGAACTGGATGTGCGCGCTCATGATCGAGTCGATGCCCGCCTTGATGGCGGCCTTGAACGGCGGTACGTCGGTCTCGCGCCAGCTGGCCTCGCTCCGGTCGATCCGGGGCAGCTCGTGGTGACTGTCGGTGGCCGCGTCGCCGTGGCCGGGGAAGTGCTTCGCGGCGGCGGACACCGTCTCGGAGCGCCGTCCGGAGTTCTGGAAGCCCCTGACCTGGGCTTCGACGAACTGGCTCGCCAGTTCCGGGCGGCCGGAGAAGGAACGGACGCCGATCACCGGGTTCGCCGGGTTCGAGTTCACGTCGGCGTCGGGGGCGAAGTCCTGGTTGATGCCGACGGCCCGCAGCTCGTGCCCGAGGATCCGGGCGGCCTCCTGCGCGGCCTTGGTGTCACGACCGGCCGAGATCGCCATCGCGTTCGGCAGCTCCGTGGCGGGGGCACCCATCCGGGTGACCGTGCCGCCTTCCTGGTCGGTCGCGATCTGCAACGGGATGCGGGCGCCGCTGCGGAGGGCGGCCCGCTGGAGGCCGTTCGACAGCTTGGC
Source organism: Amycolatopsis sp. NPDC058340 (assembly GCF_042723975.1). Classification (NCBI taxonomy): domain Bacteria; kingdom Bacillati; phylum Actinomycetota; class Actinomycetes; order Pseudonocardiales; family Pseudonocardiaceae; genus Amycolatopsis; species Amycolatopsis sp. NPDC058340. The sequence goes on from NZ_JBHXIB010000032.1 coordinate 43,610, forward strand.
GACCTGCACCGGGTCGTCGAAGTTGTCGCGGCTGTCGTTGTTGAAGTAGATGACGCCGCCCAGGTGGTACTTCTCGATCACCTGCGCGGGGGTGTCCACGCCGAAGTCGGCCTTGTTCTTGGCGTTGACCTCGTCGGCGGACTTCCCGTTCACCCAGGTGACGAAGAGCTGCCCGACCTTCTGCTCCAGGGTCAACCCGCGCAGCGTCCGCTGCGCCTCCGCGTCGGCCGTCACCGACTGCGCGGTCGCCGGAACACCTGCGACACCCAGGGCGAGCAGGCCCGCGAGGGGCAGGGCGAACGCATGGATCCTCCGATGACGGGCGTGCGCGATTCGGGTCGTCACCTCAAGCCTCCCAGATTCGTGCCTGACTCTCAGATGGAAAGAAGTCCACCTGGAAGCACTGATATCCGGAAGCTACCCACGAGCACTTTGCTTGTCCATCGGCCACCCGCACGAACGGTCCGTTCATACACAAAGGGACGCGAAGGGGCCTGTCACGCTTGAAAACGTGGGCAAAACACTGGCGGCGCCCGTCGGCAAGAAGCCGGCGGGCGCCGCCAGTCAGTGCGGACCACTCGGGCGACCAAGCGTGCAACTCTGGTCGTACCTTCATGGACTCGGCGTCCGGCGTCCCGGTACGCAGTCCCTAGACGACGAGCCTCCCGCGGCGCGCTGCGCGTGGGTACCCGGTGTCCGCACACGGAGATTCGCCGGGGTGGAACAGGCTTCTCTTCTACCTGTTCCCTGGCCGACCGAACGTCCGCACCTACTTTCTACGCCGTGAGCCGGGTCACTTCAAGTGCGCAGACGGGTGCACCGGTACAGAGGCTCGATCTAGTGACACGGGCACCCTCCGCGACGGACAATTCGCGGCCCTGACTGCGAAAACCGGCTGGGTACCGCCGTGTGGGTGTGCGCTCAGCGAGTGCGTTTGCGGCGGTTGTAGCCGTACCATGTCGCCCCCGCCGCGAAGGCGCCGAGCGCCACCAGGCCGGCGGACCGCGCCGGGATCCGGGTCCGAAGCGACATCGGGTGCTCGAAGGCGAGGATCTCCCAACCCTGTTCCATCGCGTGCTTGCGCAGGACGCGGTCGGGGTTGACCGCGTGCGGCCGTCCGACGACCTCGAGGAGCGGGATGTCGGTGCTCGAGTCGGTGTACGCGTGGCACTGGGTGAGGTCGTAGCCGTACGTCGCCGCGAGCTGTTTCGCGGCGACGGCCTTGTTCTCGCCGTAGCAGTAGAAATCGACTTCGCCCGAGTAACGGCCGTCCACGATCTGCATCCGCGTGGCCACGCTCCGCGTCGCGCCGAGCATTTCGGCGACCGGCGCGACGACCTCCTCGCCGGTCGCCGACAGGACCACGACGTCGTGCCCGTCGGCGCGATGGGACGAGATCAGTTCCGCCGCCTCCGCGTACACGAGCGGGTCGACGACGTCGTGCAGTGTTTCGCGGACGATCGCGGACACCTGCGCGACATCCCATCCGGTGCACAGCGCGGAAACCTCGGCTCGCATCCGCTCGGTCTTCGCCGCGTCCGCGCCCGCGAGGGAGAAGACGAGCTGGGCGTACGCACTGCGAAGGGCGGCTCGGCGGTTGATCAGGCCTTCGCGCAAAAGCGGCTTGCTGAAGGCCAACGCGCTCGATGACGCGATGATCGTCTTGTCGAGATCGAAGAACGCCGCGACCTGGCTCGGCGTCGTGCTGGGTCGGTCCACTCGCCAAGGATAGGAGAGCCGGACGGCGTGGCGCCCGTTGGTCGACCACGATCGGGATACGGCGGTGGAAAATTCACGACCGCGTACCTGTTCCGGCGCGTCGTGCCGTTATCGAATTGTGGGTACCGGCGCCGCCCGCAACGGGCCGGTATCGGAGTTACAGTGAGATTGTCCGGTGTCGCACCGGGCCCAGGTTCAGTCCGACCCCCCGGGGCTGAACCCCAGGCGGCCCTCGTCCCTCCCCCCTGGCGAGGGCCGCCTCCTATTTCCCATTCGTGCCAATGGTTCAGACCTTGCCGGGCGCGAAAACCTCGCCGGGCGCAAGGGTTAACCGGCCGTAGTTCGTTAACTTTCCTTTCTTTCAAGGGTTTCTTATGGCCATTGGGGCTCCGCGTGCCATACCGGAAGGGACCGACGGAAAACTCGGGAAACCGGTTTCCCGAGGCGGAGTTGTCCACAACACCCCGGTTGTCCACAGGCGGGACGGAATGGCGTTGTGCGCGGTGGGGAAGCGGGGCGACGGTGGAGTCGTCACCCGAGTCCGACCGAATCACTGGGGGAATCATGACCGCGGAACATCCGCTCGTCGTCGCCGGAGACGACGTCCTGCTCGACGAGATCCTGCGCGTGGCGGCGGCCGCGGGGTGCGAGGTCGAACGAGCACCCGATCTCGACGCCGCCCGCGGGCGATGGGCCCGCGCGCCGCTCGTGGTGCTCGACGAGGAGGCCGCGAGCGCGCCGAACCGGCTGCTGCGGCGGAACAAGGTCCTGCTCGTCTGCAAGGGCGCGCCGACGCCGGTGACGTGGGAACGGGCCGTCAACACCGGTTCGGAGAAGGTCCTTTCGCTGCCGGACGAGGAAAGCGACCTCATCGGCGAGTTCGCCGACGTCGTCGACGGGCCGCCACGGGACGACGGAGTCGTCATCGGGATCATCGGCGGGCGAGGCGGGGCCGGGGCTTCCGTGCTTTCGGCCGCCGTCGCGTACCGGGCGGAGAAGTCCGGCACCGGCGGGCTGCTCGTCGATTGCGATCCGCTCGGCGGCGGGGTCGACGTCCTCCTCGCCGCCGAACGCGATCGCGGGCCGCGCTGGCCGGAGCTCGAACTCGGCGGCAGGGTGTCCATGGCCGCGTTGAGCGAAGCCCTGCCGCGCAAGAAGTACGGGACCGGCTCATTGTCCTTTGTGTCCTATGGCAGGGAAGGACGCGGGCCCGGGCCCGATGCGATCGAGGGCGTGCTGTGCGCCGGTCGCCGCGCCGGGCGGACGGTCGTCTGCGATCTGCCGAGGTATTTCGGCGCCGAGACGTCCACCGTGATCGGGCTGGCCGATCTGGTCGTGGTCGTCGTCCCCGCCGAACTCCGCGCCTGCGCGGCGGCGAAACAGGTCCTCGCGAGGATCGAGCCCCACGCGAACCGGATCGGTGTCGCGGTACGCGGGCCGTCGCCCGCCGGGCTGATCCCGCAGGAGATCGCCGATGCCGTTGGCGTTCCGCTCATCACCTCGATGGGCCGCGAGCGCTCCCTCGCGGCGGCGCTCGACCGCGGCGAGTTCGTCCTGAGGCATCGAGGGCATCTGGCCACCGCCGCCGCCGAAGTCCTCGCCGCCGCGCGCGGGCAGCTGACCGGTGCCTCGCGATGACCGACGATCTGGTCGAGCGGGTACGGAGGCGGCTGGCCGGATCGGCCGCCCCGGCGGATCCGGTGAGCGTCGCGCGGGCGGTCCGCGCCGAAGCCGGTGGCGCGCTCGGTCAGGAGGCCGTCCTCGGCGCGGTCCGGCTGGCCCGTGACGAGTTCGTCGGAGCGGGCCCGCTGGCGCCGCTGCTCGAAAAGCCCGGTGTGACGGACGTTCTCGTCACGGCACCCGACGAGGTCTGGACCGATACCGGTGACGGCATCCGCCTGACGGACATTCGTTTCGCCGACGAGGAAGCCGTCCGCAGGCTGGCTCAGCGGCTCGCTCTCGCGGGCGGCCGGCGCCTGGACGACGCTCAACCGTTCGCCGACTGCTGGCTGCCTGGGGTGGGTCCGCAAGGCCGGGTCCGGATGCACGCCGTCCTCCCGCCGATCGCGCCGGCAGGCACCGCCCTCTCGCTCCGCGTGCTCCGGCCCGCCACCCATGATCTGGCCGAACTCCGGCTGCGCGGGGTATTCGGCACCAGCGGGGCGGAGCTGCTCGGCTCGATCATCCGGCGTCGGCTCGCGTTCCTGGTCTCCGGCGGGACAGGGGCGGGCAAGACGACCCTGCTCTCCGCGTTGCTCGGCGCGGTGCCCCCGGCCGAACGCATCGTCTGCGTCGAGGACGCCGGAGAACTGCAACCGGATCATCCGCAGTTCGTCAGCCTGCTCACCCGCCCGGCCAACGTCGAGGGCGCGGGCGAGGTCGGGCTGAGCGAGCTGGTGCGGCAGGCGTTGCGCATGCGCCCGGACCGGCTGGTGGTCGGCGAGGTGCGCGGTGGCGAGGTCATCGCGTTGCTCAACGCCATGAACACCGGGCACGAGGGCGGGGGCTGCACCGTGCACGCCAATTCACCGGAGGACGTCCCCGCGCGGCTGGAGGCGCTCGCTGCGCTCGGCGGGTTGAAACGGGACGCGCTGCACAGCCAGCTGACGTCGGCGATACGGGTGGTCCTGCACATGCGCCGCCTGCCGAGCGGGATCCGGCGGCTGGACGAGGTCGGTGTCCTCCGGTCCTTTCGAGGCGAGGCCAAGGTCGTCCCGGTCTGGAGCAAGGGCTCCTGGATCGGCGACGAGACGCCGTTCGAGGAGATGGCGGCATGAACCCCTGGTTCCTTCTCTCCTGGGGCGCGGGTCTCGCCTGCTGGCCGAAGCCGATGGCGCGTACTCCGATCGCTTGGCGGCTGCCTCGCGCGGTCCGGGCGGGCTGGTGGCCGCTTCCCGCGTTGCTCGCTTTGTCCTTCCTCGGAATCGGCTGGGCGGTGGCGACGCTGGTGCTCACCTTGACCGTCCGCCAGGAGTACCGGTGGCGGGCACGGGAGAAAACGGCGCTGGCCGAAGCGGAACTCACCGGCTCCGTCTTGCGGACGATGATCGGCGAACTCCGGGCGGGTGCCCATCCGGTCGCCGCGGCCGACGCCACCGCGGAGGCGGTGCCCGCGGCGTCGGATCGATTGCGCGGACTCGTCGCGGCCGCCCGATTCGGTGGCGACACCGCGGTCGATCCGGACGCGCCACCGGCGCTGGCGAACGCGTGGGCACTCGCGAACCGGTTCGGGCTTCCGATGGCCGAGGTACTCGATGCCGCGCGACGGGACGCCGAGGCGGAGGTCGGCTTCCGTCGTCGTCTCAAGGCGAAGATGGCGGGCCCCAGGGCGAGCGCCGCCGTGCTCGCGGTCCTCCCGCTGTTCTGCCTGGCTCTCGGCGAGGCGATGGGGGCCGGGCCGGTCCACGTCCTCACCGGAACGGGCACGGGTCAACTGGCGCTCGTCATGGGCAGCGGGCTGATCTGGGCGGGCACGGCCTGGTGCCGGGCACTCACCGGGCGGGTGGCGCCATGCTGACCGGAGCGGCGCTGATCCTGCTGGGCGGTGCGGTCTTCAGTTGGCCGCGCGTCCCTCTGGCCACGGAACGGCCGGGGTGGCTCCGGTCGCGGAGGAGAACGTCCCGCGACAAAGGCGTCTCCGAACTCCTCCGGTCCGCGGCCACCCTCGATCTGCTAGCCGCCTGCCTGGACGGCGGGCTGCCGGTCCCCGTCGCGCTCGAAGCCGTCGTACCGACCGCGTCACCGAAGACCGCGGCGGCGCTGCGCTCGGTGGCGTCACACCTCGCCGTGGGCATCGGACCGGCGGAAGCCTGGGCCCCGGTCCGCGACCGGCCCGGCCTGACCGAGCTGTCCGTCGCCGCCGTCCGCACGGCGAGGGCGGGCACCGCGCTCGCCACCCACGCGAAAGACCTCGCGCGAAGACTGCGCGAGTCGCTCTCCGCCGAAGCCGAGGAACGAGCCGAACGGGCCGGCGTACTGCTGGCGGCACCGATCGGCCTGTGCTTTCTCCCCGCGTTCCTCTGCCTCGGCGTCCTGCCCGTCGTGCTCGGCCTCGCCGGTCGTCTCGACTTCCTCTAACTGAAAGGCGCTCCCCATGTACAAGCTCCCCACCTTCCGTGAAGACGACGGCATGACGACGGTGGAGTACGCCATCGGCACCCTCGCCGCCGCCGGGTTGGCGGCCGTCCTCTACCTGGTCGTCTCCAGCGACGCCGTCGTCGCCGGGCTCACCGCGCTCATCGAGCGGGCCCTGTCGGTGAAGTTCTGATGGCCGACCGTGGCTCCGTCACGGTGGAGGCCGCGCTCGGCATCGGCGCGCTGACCTTCCTCTCGGCCCTGTTGTTCGCCGGGATCGGCGTCGCTTCCGATCAGCTCCGCTGCACCGACGCGGCCCGCGAGGCGGCCAGGCTCCTCGCCCGTGGGCAACCCGCCCGCGCAGAACAGGCGGTCCGGGAGATCGCGCCGTCCGGCGCTCGGCTGGACGTCGTCCGCGAAGGCGACTCGATCACCGTCGGCGTCGAGGCCGAACCGGTGGCCGGGCTCCTGCCGGGTATCCGGCTGCACTCCCGTGCCTTCGCCGTCGCCGAGCCTTGGAGCGGGCCGTGACCGAGGGCCCGTCGGCCGAAGGGCCCCGCTGTCGCGGTGTCGCCCTGCCGGCGTCGATCGCGGCCGCGGGTCCACCTGCGGACACCGAGGACGATCGTGGTGTCGCGACCGTGTGGACCGCCTCGATCGTCGCGGTCCTGGTCTGCGCGGCGGCGTTCGTCTTCTGGATCGGTGCCGCCGTCACGACCCGGCACCGCGCCGAGGCCGCCGCCGATCTGGCCGCGCTCGCGGCCGCCTCGCACGCCACGGAGGGGCCCGGCGCGGCCTGCGAACGGGCCCGGGAGGTCGCCGTCCGGATGTCGGTCACGCTGCTCACCTGCCGGTGGGAACGCGGCGATGCCCTGGTCGAGGTGCGATCGGAGCCGTCGGGACGGCCGGCGGTCACCGGACGGGCGGAGGCACGGGCCCGGGCGGGGCCGGTCGGCCGGTCACCGTGACGCGCGTCGCACGATGAACGGTCGTCCAGTGGTGACCGGCCGGTAGTACGCGTGAGTAACCACTCGGCGCGAGCAGCGGTCGTTGCCGCACGGCGAGCGGTCGAAGCCATGATCAGCTCGCCGCCGAACGGTCGCCCGCCGCTCACCGTGAGCGCCGTCACGCTGGGTGGAAGCCCAGGTCGGCTGCGACGAACGGCCTCGGACCGGTCGTGCACGCCCGTTAATCGGACGTCCGGCGTTCGGTCCGTCCGGTCGGGCTACCGCGCGTTCATCGCTAAGTAACCGCCGGTTGTCGCGTGAGGTCTTCTCTCGATGTGCAACTTGCCGTTTATTGAGATGTGCGCCACCTCGAGAAGGTCGCCGGGTAGCGCGGAGCAGAACCGACACAGGACAGAGTTGACCTGAGGCAGGGACGGGAATGTTGGACGCGAATTGGCCGGACAGCTGGCGGGGCGCCTTCCGCATCGAGATGCGGGCGGAGGCGATCGGCCTCGCGTGGCGTGGCTGGCCGGTGCTCCCGGGTGCGGAGCCCGCCGCGATCACCGCGGAAGGCGACGACCTCACCTGGCGCCGTCCCGTCCCGGCGCAGGACAACTGGCGTGAACTGGTCGAGACCCACCCGCACGAGGTCGCCACCTGGTTCGGCGACGACACGCACAGCCTGCTCGTGGCCACCGGCACCGTGCTCGACGCCATCGAGGTCGACGACGAGCTCGGCAAGGCCGCCGCCCGCCTGCTGCGCGCCACCGGACACCCCGCCCCGATCGTCGCGATGCCGAACGGCCGCTGGCTGTTCCTGACCACCGTCGCCACGAGCATCCCGCGGGAACTGGCCGACCAGGCCACGATCCAGTGGCACGGCGCGAACGGTTACATCCCGCTGCCCCCGTCGCCGTTCCAGCACGGTGTCGTGCACTGGCGGGTCAAGCCCGAGGTCTGGGGCTGGCAGCTGCCCGAGGCCACCGAGGTGCACGACGTGCTCGTCCGTGCGCTGGCCGGTGACCGGACCGTCGCCCCCGTGGCGACTCTGAGCACCGCCGCCTGATCACCCCACAATTTCAGACCACCGAGTGGCCGGACACGGACCCGTGCTGACGCAAAGCCCCGAGCACGGTGTCCAGAACGGCCACCGCCCCCGCCTTGTCCAGCGGATCGTTGCCGTTCCCGCACTTCGGCGACTGGACGCAGGACGGGCAGCCGGCCGGGCACTCGCAGGAAACGATCGCCTCCCGCGTTGCGGCCAGCCAAGGGACAATCGCGGCAAATCCGCGGTCGGCGAATCCCGCACCCCCGGGATGGCCATCGTGCACGAACACCGTCGCCTCCCCGGTGTCTTCGTGCCACGCGGTCGACACCCCGCCAATGTCCCAGCGGTCGCACGTAGCGAACAGCGGTAGCAGGCCGATCGCCGCGTGCTCGGCGGCATGCAGGGCACCGGGGACGCGCGCCGGATCCAACTCGGCGCTCGTCCCCGGTGCTCCGCCAAGTTCCTTGGTCCCCACCCTGGAGCCTCCGGTCCCCACCGGCTCCAGAACTTCGGTCCCCGCCCGATGGCCCCCGGTCCCCGCCACGCCATCGGACACACCGAGCAGCTCCGCCGAGATCGTGTACCAGACGGCGCGGGTGTGCAGGCTCTGCTCCGGCAGATCCAGCGGCGTCTGGTCCAGCACCTCACCGGACGGGCGCCGCCGCAAGTAGCCGACCACTTGCGAACTGACCGACACCTCGCCGAGGTTCACCGTGACCCCGCCGTGCACGCTGCTCTCCTCGGTGCGCAGCACACTGATGTCGACGATCTCGCGCGGTGACGTGGTCCAGTCCGGATCCTCCGCGTGCACCAGCGCGAGCCCGGTCTCCAGATCCAGTTCGTCGACCACATAGGACGAACCCTGGTGCAGGTACACCGCGCCGGGATGCACCGCGTAGCAGGCGGAACCCGGGTCGACGGTGCCGAGCATACGGCCCGAATCGGCTTCCACCACGGCGATCTGCTCGCCGCCGGAACCGCGGATGCCGACCTCGGCGTGCGGCCGGTCGCGCGACGTCCAGTACCAGCCGCTCGTCCGGCGCCGGACGATCTTCTCCGCGACCAGATCGGCGAGCACGGCACGCGCCGAGTCGCCGCCGAAGGCCGCGACCTCCGGCTCGGTCAACGGGAGTTCGGCGATGGCGCACGCCAGCTGCGGCCCGAGGACGTACGGATTCGACGGGTCGAGGACGGCGGCTTCCACCGGCCGGTCCAGGATCGCGGCCGGATGATGCACGAGATAGGTGTCCAGCGGATCGTCCCTGGCCACGAACACCACCAGCGCCGCGTCTCCCGCGCGCCCGGCCCGGCCGGCCTGCTGCCAGAACGACGCGAGCGTGCCCGGGTATCCGGCCAGCACCACCGCGTCCAGTCCCGCGATGTCGACGCCGAGTTCGAGCGCGTTCGTCGTGGCGACGCCGAGCAGCCGCCCGGACAGCAACGCCGCTTCGAGGGCGCGCCGCTCCTCCGGCAGGTAGCCCGAGCGGTACGCGGCCACGGATTCCGCCAGCGAACCGTCCACTTCGGACAGAATCCGCCTGGCGCCGAGCGCGGTCAGCTCCGCGCCTCGCCGCGACCGGACGAACGCCAGTGAACGAGCGCCTTCGATGACCAGCTCGGCGAGGATGCGGGAAGCCTCGGCCCCGGCCGAGCGCCGCACGGGTGCCCCGTTCTCGCCCGAGAGTTCCGACAGCAGCGGCGGTTCCCACAACGCGACCGTGCGGGCGCCGCGGGGTGAACCGTCCTCGGTGACCGGGACACAGTCCTGCCCGGTGAGCTTCGACGCGAACGCCGCCGGGTCCGCCGTCGTCGCGGACGCGAGGACGAAGACCGGCGAAGCGCCGTAGTACGCCGCGACCCTCCGCAGCCTTCGCAGCAGCAGCGCCACGTGGGAACCGAAGACCCCGCGATAGCTGTGGCACTCGTCGACGACGACGAACGCGAGCCGCCGGAAGAACCGTGACCAGCGCGCGTGCGACGAGAGGATCCCGCGGTGCAGCATGTCCGGGTTCGTGAACACCCAGTTCGCGTGCGCGCGGACCCAATCCCGCTCCTCCAGCGGGGTGTCGCCGTCGAACGACGCCGCCCGCGCCTTCTTGATGTCCAAAGAGGACACCGCGCGCAACTGGTCGGCGCCGAGCGCCTTCGTCGGCGACAGGTACAGCGCCGAAGCCCGCTCGTCCTCGACCAGCGCCGAAAGCACCGGCAGCTGGTATGCGAGCGACTTGCCCGACGCCGTGCCGGTGGAGATCACGACGTGCTCGCCCGCACGGGCCAGCGACGCGGCTTCCACCTGATGCCGCCACGGCGCCTTGACGCCGTTCGCCCTCAGCGCCTCGACGACCGGGGCCGCCGCCCACTCCGGCCAGTCCACCGAATCCGCCGCGCGGGCGGGCAGCTCGGCCACATGGGTGACCGGGTACAGCGAAGCCGGGATCCCCGCCGTCGCGCGGTCGAGAAGCCGCCGCCCTTTGCCGGGTCGCACCGTGCCGTCCACCTTCCGAGCTTCGCACAGCGCACCGACAGAAACGGGCCGCCGCCGAACGGATCGGGCACTGGAAGCGGCCGCCGATGATCGATACAGTGACCAGCCTCACAAGGTAACGGAACGTGCGGTGGCGGGGACGCCTTGCCGTCCGCCATCCCACTACCAATACACTCCCGCAATCCACACCGACTGTGGCGAGCGTCATGTGAGACGTGCCTTGCAGTACGACTAGCGTGACGTTCGGTTCAGTTCCCCATGCCAGCGTCGGCACGCCGGTTCCATCGGCGGATCGTCGTTGGCCAACGGCGACGTCTCCAGGAGGACGAATGTCCCGGCAGTTCCTCGCGGAGGGCGAACTCACGCTCTCCGGAGGTGGTTACACCATCGTCGGTGTAATCGCCGTGGTCGCCCTTGCCGCACTGGTCATCGGCTACGTTCTGCTCAAGGAGGTGCTGGCCGCCGGCCAGGGCACCTCCAAGATGCAGGACATCGCGAAGGCAGTGCAGGAAGGCGCGGCTGCCTATCTGAAACGGCAGCGCAACACCCTCGCGATCTTCGGTGCGATCGTGTTCGTACTGCTCTTCGCCTTGCCGGCCGATGACTGGAACGAGAAGATCGGCAGGTCGATCTTCTTCCTGGTCGGCGCGGCGTTCTCCTTCGCGATCGGCTATCTCGGCATGTGGCTGGCGACGCAGGCGAACCTGCGCGTCGCGGCCGCTTCGCGGGAGGAAGGCGGTCGCGAAAAGGCGATGCGCGTGGCCTTCCGCACCGGTGGCGTGGTCGGCATGATCACCGTCGGTCTCGGTCTCTTCGGTGCCGCGGTGGTCGTCCTCGTCTACACCGGACAGGCCCCGAAGGTGTTGGAGGGCTTCGGTTTCGGTGCCGCGCTGATCGCGATGTTCATGCGTGTCGGCGGCGGTATCTTCACGAAGGCCGCCGACGTCGGCGCGGACCTGGTCGGCAAGGTCGAGCAGGGCATCCCCGAGGACGACCCGCGCAACGCGGCCACCATCGCCGACAACGTCGGTGACAACGTGGGCGACTGCGCCGGGATGGCGGCGGACCTCTTCGAGTCGTACGCGGTCATGCTCGTGGCGGCACTGATCCTGGGCAGCACCGCCTTCGGCGTGCACGGCCTGATCTTCCCGCTCATCGTTCCCGCCATCGGCGTGATCACCGCGGTCATCGGTGTCTACATCACCAAGGCCAAAGCGGGCGAAGGCGGTCTGGTCACGATCAACCGCTCCTTCTACATCTCCGCCGGTATTTCCGCGGTGCTCTCGACGATCGCGGCGTTCGTCTACCTGCCCGGTTCGTTCTCCGAGCTGACCGGCGGCGCCACGAACGAGTCCGGGAACCCGGCGCTCATCGCGACCATCTCGGTCATCATCGGCATCGTGCTCGCGGCGATCATCCTCAAGATCACCGGGTACTACACCGGCACCGAGCACAAGCCGGTGAAGGAGGTCGGCAAGTCTTCGGAAACCGGTGCGGCGACGGTGATCCTGGCCGGTATCTCGGTCGGTTTCGAGTCCGCCGTGTACACCGCGCTCGTCATCAGCGCGGCCGTGTTCGGCGCGTACCTGCTCGGCGGCGGCGTCGCGTTGTTCGCCGTGGCGCTGGCCGGTACCGGTCTGCTCACCACGGTCGGCGTCATCGTCGCCATGGACACCTTCGGCCCGGTTTCGGACAACGCGCAGGGCATCGCGGAGATGTCGGGCGACGTCGACGAGGACGCGGCGCAGATCCTCACCGAGCTCGACGCGGTCGGCAACACCACCAAGGCCATCACCAAGGGCATCGCGATCGCCACGGCGGTTCTCGCGGCGACGGCGCTGTTCGGGTCCTATCAGGACGCGATCAGCAAGGCGCTGAAGTCGATCCCGGAGGCGGCGCAGGCCAGCGCGTCCGCGCTGAACTTCTTCGTCAACGAAGTGGTCAGCCCGAACACCCTGGTCGGTGTCATCATCGGTGCGGCGGTCGTGTTCCTGTTCTCCGGTCTCGCGGTCAACGCGGTGTCCCGGGCCGCCGGCGCGGTCGTCTACGAAGTGCGCCGCCAGTTCCGCGACATCCCGGGGATCATGGAGGGCACCACCCGTCCCGAGTACGGCCGGGTCGTCGACATCGTCACGCGCGATTCGCTGCGTGAGCTGACCACGCCCGGTCTGCTCGCGGTCTTCGCCCCCATCGCGGTCGGGTTCGGCCTTGGCACCGGCGCGCTCGCCGGCTACCTGGCCGGCGCGATCGCGACCGGCACCCTGATGGCGATCTTCCTCGCCAACTCCGGTGGCGCCTGGGACAACGCGAAGAAGCTCGTGGAGGACGGGAACCACGGCGGCAAGGGTTCGGACGCGCACGAGGCCACCATCATCGGTGACACCGTCGGCGACCCGTTCAAGGACACCGCCGGTCCCGCGATCAACCCGCTGATCAAGGTGATGAACCTGGTGTCGGTGCTGATCGCCCCGGCGGTCGTGCAGTTCTCGATCGGCGCGGACGCCAACGTCGGCATCCGCATCGCGATCTCGCTGGTCGCCGTCGCGATCATCGTCGCGGCGATCGTGGTCTCCAAGCGCCGCGAGTCGGTTCTTTCCGAGACGCCAGCGGAAGCGAAGGCGTAACACCGAACAGTTCCCCTCCGCCGGGCCCGCCACGATTCCCCGTGGCGGGCCCGGCGTGTGTCCGGGGCGGGCTAATCTCTGCGCGTCACGCCGATCCGATCCGGGGGAGTCCCGCCATGAGGCGTTCGATCATCCTGTTCGCCGCTTTCTTCCTGGCCGGCTGTGGTGGTGCCGAGAAGGCGGCCGCCCCTGCGCCTTCGTCGCCCTCTCCCGCGGCCGGGGTTTCCTGGATGGACGGTTTCTGCGGTTCGTTGCTCGACTTCGCCAAGATCGGCGAATTCACGATGCCCGACTTCGAGCAGGGCGACGTCGTGAGCGCGCGGAAGGTGATGGACGAGGCGTTCGGGGTGTTCGCGCCCGGTTTCGACAACGCGGTCACCGGCTTGGGGAAGCTGGGCCAGGCGCCGAGCGCGGAGGCCGAAGCGACGCGCAAGGGCATCGTCGACGCGCTGACGCCGATCCGGGACGAGGTGCTCGCCGCGAAGGCGGCACTGGACGCCGCGCCGAAGGACGACAAGCAGGCCGTGGTGGCCGCCGCGGCCTCCTTCCGGCAAATCGGTTCCCGTATGAACGACCTGCCCGACCCGTTCCAGCAGCTGGAAACGAACGTTTCGTTGAAAACACTGGCCGCGCAGGCCCCGAACTGCGGGAAGCTGCCTTCTTGACCGTTCTTTCCGCCACGTTGATTTGCATTGCCCCCCGGTATCGGTACCGTCGGGGGCCAGCCGGGAAGTCGTCAGGTCGGGAGGTGTTTTCGTGCGGCCGCGGTTCACCGTCCTTGCCGCGCTAGCAACAGGTATCGGACTCGGCCTCGCCGGGTGCGGGCAGCAGCCCGCGGTGACTTCCCACGCCAGACAAGAAGGTCTCGCGACGGTCAGCGCGTCGGAGGCCGACCCCACCTCCGCTTGGGCGGAGGCGTACTGCGGCGCGGCGGGCGGACTCGTCCGGACGCTGGCGACGCTGCCCAGCGTCGATCCGAGCACGCCGCAACAGGCTTCGCGTACCTCCAGCGAGCTGATGCTCTCGGTGGTCGAAGGGCTGGATCGGACCTCCACCGCCCTCGAGAACCTCGGCCCGGCTCCGGTCGCCGGCGGTGACAACTCGCGGACGGCAGCCGTCGCCCAGCTCGCCGGTATCCGCGCCCGGGCAGCCGACGTCCGCCACCGCCTCGACTCCTCAGCAGACCCCGAGGCGACGAAAGCCGCGCTTCGCGACGCCAGGACGTCGCTCGACGAACTGGACCGCCTTGACCTTCTCAGGGGCCTTAACGACGTGCCTCAGCTCGCCGCGGCGAGCAGCCGGATCCCGGTCTGCCAGGAATTGGTCAAACAACCGCGCTGAGTCAGCGCCCGATCACTGGCCATGAGTCGAACTTGTGTTCTATTCTGTCCGGGTGGACGGGACGATCTCGCTCTTCTCGGCGGAGGCGAGCGGGCCCGTGCTCGCCGACCTCGCCGGAGTGCTGTGCGGGCCCGGGCGGATGACGGGTTTCGGGCGGACGGCCGCGCGGCTGTCCGCCGTGGTCGACGAGCCCTGGCGAGCGGGTGCCCTCGCCAGGGAATGCCGTCGGCGCGGTGTCCAGGTGCAGGTCTCGGTCGCCGAATGCGGGCGGCCACTCGTGAGAACGCCGTTCCGGGTCGATCTGCTGCCGCTGGAGCAGCACTGGAGCCGTGGTGAAGAGAAGGTGCTGCCGGAGGGCTTCCGGCTCGACGGGGCCATGTTGAGGATGTGGGCGCTGGCGGCGGGCAGTCCCCAGGGCAACGGTTACCTGCTCGCGCTCGATCCGGCGGCGCCGGAGACGCACGAGCGGCTGGTCACGGCGCTGGCGCGGCTGGGTGTGCCGGCGAAGGTGCAGAAGGGGGAAGACGCGCTGCTCCGGGTCACCGGACGGCGGCGGCTCGCGCACGTCCTCGAGCTGATCGGGGACGCGCCGGCGGGTGCCGAGCCCGCCTGGCCGAGTCTCGTACCGGTGGTGCGGGCCGTCTGACGCTCGTGAGTGGTAAGGACGGTTAGAACCGTCCTTACCGCTCACGAGGACGTGGCACCGCACTCACGTGATCGAGGCCGTAACTCGCGTGATCGAGGCCGTAACTCGCGTGATCAGCGGCGGAACACCCGAGTGCGGCCTCCAGTCACGCGAGTTACGGCACTGAGCACGCGAGTCACGCCTCCGCTCACGCCGCGCCTGTGTTCCCAGTCCGTGAAGGCCTCCTTGAGGGACCCAGGGTCTCTCAAGGAGGCCTTCACGGACACGGTTGGCACTCGGTGAGGAGGAAAGGTCAGGGCTTCGGAGCCCGGCAGTTCGGGTTCGCGAGGTCGAGTTCACTGTGCGAAAGGCAGGAGGTCAGCTGGTAGGTCTGCTCCCCGTAGTTGATGCCCTGCCGCACGGTCACGTTCCCGGCCGCGTCGACCTCGCACGGGTTGTTCATCGTGCACCGCTGGCCGCTTTCGTTGCCGGTGTTGTTGACGCCGACGACCTTCCCGGTCGAGGTCTCGATGATGGGCGAACCCGAGGTCCCGCCGATCGTCTTGCACGCCGGTGTGTACCGGATCGAGTCCTTCCAGACCCAGTCCGCCTCGTGCAGTTCGTGGACGAAGCCGTCGATGTTGCAGGAGTAGATCTTCTTCCAATACCCCGAGACCACGTCCATCGCGATTCCCGCCGACGGACGGGTGGGCGAGAGTGTCAGCGGGGCGATGCCGTAGGTCGACTTGATCTTGGCGTAGCTGGTGTTGAGCTGGTACAGCGAGACGTCGGTGTCGGTCATCGTCGCGTAGAGCAGCTTCTTCGCCTTGAGCGTGCCCAGTGACGAGCGGCCGTCCTTGGACAGCAGGCTGAAGGTCCGTGACGAAGCCTTGTTGACGATTACTTCCCCGGGGTCCGGGAAACCCTCTTGCAGGCAATGCCCGTTGGAAAGGACGAGGGCGGGGTCGTCGAGGCTCGCCTCGGGCGGTTTGACCACCGACCCGGAGCAGTTCGACAACGCCACCGTTCCGGCGAAGGTGGTCGTGGCCGCTTCCGCCGGTGCGGTTCCGACCAGGGCGGACGCGGTCAGCATGGCGAACAGTGTGCCGAGGAGTCGTCGGGTCACGTGGAGTCCTTTCGGGTCGGCGTGGACATCAAGTGAAGCGTTGGCGGGAGGGGAGCCACCACCGTCGAACGGAGGGTGTTCGCCCCGTCACGCGGGACCCCAGGCGGACGTGTCCGACATCACGTGCTAGGTGTTGAAAGGAAACATCGACGAGGTCAGCGGCGATGCGCTGGACACACGATCGGCGGCGTGTTGCACCACCTAGCCGTGGTCCGGGCGGTGCGAGCGTGCACACTGACGGGTCGAGAGGCGGCGCGAAGGCGCCGAAGATGAGCGGAGAGCAGGACAGCGTGGCAGGAGCACGGACGAAGAAGACCGCGGCGTCGGACGACGGCGCGGGCCGTCGTCGGCTGGTGATCGTCGAGTCGCCGACCAAGGCCCGCAAGATCGCCCCGTACCTCGGCGGTAACTACGTCGTGGAGTCCTCCGTCGGACACATCCGCGACCTTCCCCGCGGCGCGGCCGACGTGCCCGCCCAGTACAAGGGCGAGTCGTGGGCGCGGCTCGGCGTCGACGTCGACAACGACTTCAAGGCGCTCTACGTCGTCACGCCGGACAAGAAGTCCAAGGTCACGGAGCTGAAGGGCCTGCTGAAGGACGTCGACGAGCTCTACCTCGCCACGGACCCCGACCGCGAGGGCGAGGCCATCGCGTGGCATCTGCTGGAGACCCTCAAGCCGAAGGTCCCGGTGCGCCGGATGGTCTTCCACGAGGTCACCGAGCAGGCGATCCGCGCCGCGGCCAACAGCACCCGTGAGCTCGACGGAGACCTCGTCGACGCGCAGGAGACCCGCCGCATCCTGGACCGGCTCTACGGCTACGAGGTCTCGCCCGTGCTGTGGAAGAAGGTCATGCCGAAGCTTTCGGCCGGCCGCGTGCAGTCGGTGGCGACCAGGATCGTCGTCGAGCGGGAGCGCGAGCGCATGCGCTTCACCTCGGCGTCGTACTGGGACATCTCCGCGACGATGGACGCGGGCGCCGAAGCGTCGCCCCGCAACTTCCCGGCCAGGATGATCGCGGTCGACGGCGCTCGCCTGGCCACCGGCCGTGACTTCGGCTCGGACGGGCAGCTCAAGGCTTCGAACAACGAGATCCGCGTGCTGGCCGAGGCCGACGCCGTGCGGCTGGCCGAGGCGTTGAAGAACCGCGATTTCAAGGTCGCGAGCGTCGAGGAGAAGCCGTACACGCGCAAGCCGTACGCGCCCTTCATGACCTCGACCCTGCAGCAGGAGGCGGGCCGCAAGCTGCGGTTCACCTCCGAGCGCACCATGCGGATCGCGCAGAAGCTGTACGAGAACGGGTACATCACTTATATGCGTACCGACTCCACGACACTGTCGGAGTCGGCGATCTCGGCGGCGCGCAGCCAGGCGACGCAGCTGTACGGCAAGGAATACGTCTCACCGTCGCCTCGCCAGTACACCCGCAAGGTGAAGAACGCGCAGGAAGCCCACGAGGCGATCCGTCCCTCGGGCGAGGTCTTCCGCACGCCGGGCCAGGTCGCGAAGGATCTGGACACCGACGAGTACCGCCTTTACGAGATGATCTGGCAGCGCACGATCGCGTCGCAGATGGCGGACGCGAAGGGCACCACGATGTCGGTGCGCATCGTCGGCACCGCCTCCAGTGGCGAGGAGTGCACCTTCGCCGCGTCGGGCCGCACGATCACCTTCGCCGGGTTCCTCAAGGCGTACGTCGAGGCCGTCGACACCGAGAGCGGTGGCGAAGCGGACGACAAGCAGAGCCGCCTGCCGCAGCTGGTCAAGGACCAGGCGCTGACCGCGACCGAGCTGAGCCCGGACGGGCACACAACGTCGCCGCCGGCGCGCTACTCGGAGCCGAGCCTGGTCAGCAAGCTCGAAGAGCTGGGCATCGGCCGCCCGTCGACGTACGCGTCGATCATCAAGACCATCCAGGACCGCGGCTACGTGTGGAAGAAGGGTTCCGCGCTGGTGCCCTCCTGGGTCGCGTTCGCCGTGATCGGCCTGATGGAGCGGCACTTCGAGCGGCTGGTCGACTACGACTTCACCGCCGGCATGGAGGACGAGCTCGACCGCATCGCCGCCGGTGACGAGCACCGGACGCAGTGGCTGTCGAAGTTCTACTTCGGTGGCGACATGGGCGTCGACGGTTCCGTCGGCCGTCTCGGCGGGCTGAAGAAGCTGGTCGGCTCGGGCGTCGAGGACATCGACGCCCGCGAGATCAACTCGATCCCGCTGTTCAGCGACGCCGACGGGCACACCGTCGTCGTGCGCGTCGGCCGCTACGGCCCGTACCTCGAGCGTGAGGTGGACGGGACTTCGCAGCGGGCGAACCTGCCCGAGGACCTGCCGCCGGACGAGCTGACCCAGGACATCGCGGAGAAGCTCTTCGCGACGCCGCAGGAAGGCCGTGTGCTCGGCAAGGACCCGGTCAGCGGGCACGAGATCGTGGCGAAGGAAGGCCGCTTCGGCCCGTACGTCACCGAGCTCCTGCCCGAGCCGGAGCCGCTGCCCGAAGGCGCCACCGCCGCGCAGAAGAAGGCCGCGAAGGCGAAGCAGCCGAAGCCGCGGACGGGTTCGCTGTTCAAGTCGATGTCGATCGAGACGATGACCCTCGAAGACGCGCTGAAGCTGCTCTCGCTGCCGCGCGTGGTCGGCAAGGACCCGGAATCCGGCGACGAGATCACCGCGCAGAACGGGCGCTACGGGCCGTACCTGAAGAAGGGCACGGACTCGCGTTCGCTCACCACCGAGGACCAGCTGTTCTCGATCACGCTCGAAGAGGCCCTGAAGATCTACTCGGAGCCGAAGCAGCGTGGCCGGTCCGCGACCGCGAAGCCGCCGCTGAAGGAACTGGGCGACGACCCGGTGTCCGGTAAGCCGATGGTGGTCAAGGATGGCCGCTTCGGTCCGTACGTGACCGACGGCGAGTACAACGCGACGCTGCGGAAGTCGGACAGCATCGAGGAGCTGACCGCCGAGCGCGGCGCCGAACTGCTGGCGGAGAAGCGCGCGAAGGGCCCGGCGCCCAAGCGCAAGGCTCCGGCGCGGAAGACGGCGGCGTCGAAGACAACGGCCACCAAGACGACCGCGGCGAAGAAGACCACGGCGACCAAGGCCGCCGGGACCAAGACCGCGGCGGCGAAGAAGCCTTCGACGCGCTCGACGGCTACGAAGGCGAAGTAGCTCCTTAACGGGGGACTAGGCAAGGTGGCAGGTTGCGAAAGCCACTTTCGCGACGTTGAAGGTTGCGAAAGTGGCTTTCGCAACGTCCGGGGCAGGACGAGACCGGGCGGCCCCGGGCGGCGCCGGGCGGCCGTGAGTGGCGTGTCGCGAAAGTGGCTTTCGCGACACGGCAAGCGGTCGGCCGTCCTGATCCTCATCGAGGGACTGTGAGCCAGAAGCCGCACCGGTGATCGGCCCCATGCGCGACAGGACGGATCGCGTCCGGCGCGAGCGACAACACGACATCACGATCCCAGCGGGGTGACCCCGGCGAGTTCGGGTCACCCGTGCGCATGAACGTCGTCCAGTACGCGATCATCCGGTCCGAAAGTCGTCGCTGCGCCGGATCCAGCGACTTTTCGATTCCGCTGAGCTCGAAGAGATAAACGAGGTCCAGCGCGTGCGCCGCGCCGTGCGGCACGGTCGGCACGTCGTTCCCGTTGACGTTCGGCGCGTTCTTGTCGTCGAACTCGTAGGCGTGGACGGAGGTCCGCCGGGACAGCAGCCGGTTCCCTTCCGCCGTCGGGCACGCCCATGACCGGTCGGTGGTCACGGTCGCCCAGGCCAGCGCGGGCGACAGGTAGTCGCGAGCCGGGTATTCGGCCGCGACCTCGTCCGCGTGCTCGCCGAACGACTTCCGCAAGAACTCCCGATAGCGCTCCTCGGTGATCGGCTTGAGCTTCTCGACCCCGGCGATGAACGCCCGCATCTCGTCGTGCGTGCCGCCCGAAATCACCGGCACGCGGTGGAAAGCGCCTCGCCGCACGGCTTTCGCGGGGTCGAGCGGGAGCAGCGGGGTCCCGTGGGTCAGGTGGTTGGCGAAAGTCTGGTTGTCCTTCATCAGTTCGGCGGCCGGGAGACGCCGCAGGCAACCGAGCGCGTCCGGGCCCGCGCAGCCGTGACTCGCGGCCACCGCCGCGCCATCGGCTTGCGTCTTGTCGAGCGGCGAGTACGGGGTCTGCGCGGGCTGATTCGGGATGAGACCGCCGGGAGGCCAGTCCAGCAGGCACGAACCGGACATGATCGCGGCCTTGTGGAAGAGGCCGGCCGCGGCGGGTGAGGTGAGCAGCGCGCAGGTGCTCATCCCGCCCGAAGACTGCCCCGCCACCGTCACGTTCCGCGGGTCGCCGCCGAACGCGGCGATGTTGCGCTGGGTCCAGCGCAGCGCGGAAAGCTGGTCCATGAGCCCGAAATCGCCGGAGCCCGCGAGGCCGGGAAGGCCGAAGTAGCCGAAGACGCCGAGCCGGTAGTTCGTCGTCACCACGACGACGTCACCCTGATCGGCCAGGCGCCGCGCGCCGTAAAAGCTTCCCGCGTCCATGGTGTAGCCGCCGCCGTGCAGCCAGACCAGCACCGGCAGCCGCCGGTTCCCCGCGTCGCGGGGCACGGTGACGTTCAGGAAAAGGCAGTCTTCGGCGCTGTCCGGCCTGAGCTGGGTGCAGGGCGGGCCGGGTTTCGTCGCGTCGGCGACGTCCTGCCACGGTTCGGGCGGTCGTGGCGGCTTCCAACGATCCTCACCGACGGGCGGTGCGGCGAACCTGATCCCGTCGAACGTCCGGACCGGCCCGGAGTCCTTCCCACGGACCGGACCGGCGTCGGTGCGCACGACGAGCGGATCCGCGGGGGCGACGATCGTGAGAAGGCCGGTGACGATGGCCAGCAGCAGATGCATGGGAGGTCCTTTCAGGAGGCCGCGAGACGGCGCCAGAGCCCGACGCGGCGGAAATAGAGGTGTTGCAGTACCTGCACGGCGACGAACGTGACGCCGTACAGCGCGGTGCCGAGAGCCGGCACGGAGTCCACCGGCAGCGTGTACGCGAGCAGGACGCGTCCGGCGGCGTCGGCGATCAGGGCGGCACCCCACAGGACGGTCGCGACCCGCCAAGCACGCCGGAACCACGCGTGCCGCGGCCACAGCTCGTCCCATTCGGCGGCGCGCAGCGAGTCCGCGAAACGGCTCTTCGCGATCATCGAGCGGGCCATGCCGAACGCGAGCGGCCTGGCGAACAGCAGCGAGACCAGGAAACCGGCGCCGATCACCCCGGTGACCCAGCCCGCCTTCGCCAGCATGAACCGGGGACTCCCGGTGACGAAGGAGAAGCCGGCGCTGATCGCGAAGATCGTCAGCACGAAGATCGCGAGCGTGTCGATCTTCTTCCACCGGATCGCCCGGTAGAGGACGAAGAGCACGGTCGGCAGGGCGCAGAGGGCGAGCGCGAAGAGCGCGCTGACGCCGAAGCCGCGAAGCACGTAGTACCCCGCGACGGGCACGACGACTTCGAGCAGCACCACACCCCACTGCCGGATCACGGGATCACTGCCTCCGGGTCGCGAGCTCGAAGAGGGTCACCAGTTCGGCCGCGTAGGTGGTGAGATCCGGTTCCGGCGTGCCGGCGAGCAGGAACACCGGGCCCTCCACCGAACGCCGGATGGTCGTCGCCATCACGTGAACGTCGAACTCGCGGAACTCGCCCGATTCCTGGCCCCAGCGCAGGATGCGTTCGACCGGTTCCAGCGCCGCCCGCTCGCTCGCCGGGTCGTAGTCGAGGGCGCCGCCGAGGAAGATGTTCAGCAACGCCCGCATCCGCGTCGGCTGCGCGGCGGCGAACTCCAGATTCGCCTCCAGGTACGTCCGCAGCGCCTCGCTCGCCGACGCGGGCTCGCTCATCCGCTCGGTCATGAACGCGCCGATCTCGCGGAAGACGTCTTCGAGGACCGTGCGGACGAGTTCCTCCTTGTTCGCGAAGTGGTACGAGATGAGCCCGGTGCTCGACAGCTTCGCCTGTTCCGCGATCCGAGCGAACGACGCGCGGGTGTAGCCGAGCTCCGCGATCGTCTCGATGGCCGCGGCCACGATCTGTGCCCGTCTCGCACTCTCGGTGAACGTCTTCGCTTTTGCTTGCATGAGCAAAAAATAGCTCAGTCGAGCAAATCCGGCCACCGAAGACCGCTCACCGACCGCTCGCCGAACCGCCTCACCCGTTCGAACAAAAGTTCTAAAAATTGTCGGTACCAGGGTGTTCAATGGTCAGGTGAGCACTTCAACGACCGCTGTCTTCGACGTCATCGACGAGGTCATCGCCCCGCTGGCCGCCGAGGTTCCGGAGCGTCCCTCGGTGATGGAGTTCTACGACCCGGAGCTCGCCGTGCCGCCGGTGCTGGCCGACGAGGAGCCGACTCCAGGGCTCACCCTTGCCGAGGAGGTGGAGCAGTACACCCGGTTCGTGAGCGGGATGGCGACCATCGGGCTGGCCCCCGGCGGTGAGGTCACGCCCGAGGCCGTCGGGCTGTATCGCGCGCTGCGCGGCGGGTTCATCCGCGGCGTGGTGACCGGCGTGTTCCCGTCGCGTCCGGAGCCGTGGGAGGTCCGGTTCTTCGGCGACGAGGACTACACGACGGTGCTGAACAAGCTCGGCAAGCGAGCGCGGCTGCGGTCCGGTTTCCTCAGCGCGCTGCCGGGCTGGGTGTTCGACGGCCTGCCCGACCATCCGCCGGGCACCGGCGAGACAGTGCGCATCGTGACGGACGCCGGCGGGCTGATCCCGGTGCGGGCCCGCGAGGCCGTCGAGGTGATCCGCGAGGGCGCTTCGCGGCCGCGGCACGGCACGGTCCTCGTCGATCTCGCGGTGCGGAACTCCATCCTCGCCGAGTATCCGCACGGCGCGTTCGGCCTGGTGGACAACGATCTCGGCCGGTACCAGTTCAGCGCGGCGATGGACGGCGACGGCCGCTGGACGCTCACCTGGGGCCCGGCCAGCCGGTCGACGGCCGAGCAATGGATCGTGAAGGCGGTGCAGAACCATGCGTGAACCGGCGACCGTGAAGGAACTGATGAAACGCGCCGCCGAGCCGGTGCTGCGCGCGGTGCCCGAGCGGCGGAGCGTGTACCTGGGCTACGACCCGGAGATCACCGACGACGAGATCCGCCGTCTGTGCCCGTCCTACGACGAGCCGGCGGATCTCGTCACCCAGGCCGAGCGGTACGCGGCCAAGGCGGCGATGCTCGAAGAGGCCGGGCTGATGGAGAACGGCGAAATCCATCCCGCCGCGGTCCAGATGCACGGCGTGATGCTGCGCGGTTCTGTGCGAGGCGTCCTCACCGGCGTCTTCGCGTCCGCGCCGCGCTCGGTGCGCGTCGATTGCTACGGCGACGGGCATCAAGCGGTCGTGTGGCGGATGCGGTCGGGGCGGCGGACCACGTTCAGCCTCGGCGATTTCGGCGAGCTGGGCGCCCGGGTCTTCGGCGGGCTCCCGCACGTCCCCGCCGGGGAGGCCGAGCCGATGCGCATCAGGATCGACGAGCACGGCGTGCCGCTGCCCGGCCAAGAGGAGGAGGTCGGCCTGGTCGCGGACACGCTGAGCCGTCCGCGCACCGGCACGGCGATCCTCGATCTGGTCGCCTTCGGCGGGCTGAACGCCGAGTACCCGGACTACGGCTTCGTGATCGTCGACAACGATTTGGGGAGGTTCGTGTTGTACGCCGCCCCTTCCGAAGGGTGGCTGATGTTCGGTGGAATGGACCGCCGGGCACTGGCGGCCTGGCTGCACGAGGCGGTGGACTTGAGCCGGACGTAACCGCCTTGGGCGATGACGACTGGGGAGGGCGGGCATGGACCTGGACCGGCGCGCGGCCGACGCGTGGTTCCGGCGGCGAGGGTTGCCGATGGTCATCCACCGGCGGAGGCGGGGAGCGGGCATGTTGCGCCGGTCCACGCCAGGGCTGGTGTTCCTGTGCCTGCTCGACCTGCTGCTGGCCGCGTTGCTGAAGCTGCTCGACGTCCCCGAGGACGTGCTCGCGGCCCGGATGCGCAGCAGCGGCGTCGGCTACGTGCTGGGCGTGCTGGCGCTGACGTTCGCCGTGGTCGTGGTGCCGGTGATCGCCGGGCGGCTGATGGCGAAGCTGCTCCGCGTGCTGAGCCACGTCCGGGTCCGGTTGGCCGTGATGGCGGTGACGATCGGCTTCTGGCTGCTCGTGCTGCCGCTCGGCGAGCGGCTCACCGGGCTGGTGTCGTGGGACAACCCGTTGTGGGTCGCCATACTCACCAACCTGGTCGCGCTGGCCGTGCTGATGTTCCTCGTCCGGATCGGCGTCGGCTCGATCCTCACCTGGGCGGCGCGGAGCGCGGTCGCCCAGGTCAGGGCCATCGGCACGCTGGCGTCGCGGGCGTTGCCGCTGCTCCTGCTGGTGGTGATGTTCAGCTTCTTCACCGCCGAGCTGTGGCAGGCCGTGGAACGGCTGACCCCCGGCCGGTTGTGGCTGGTGGCCGGCTTCCTCGTGCTGATCGGTGCCGTGTTCCTGGCGTCGATGCTGTCCGACGAGATCAAGGAGCTGAAGTCCTGGACCGTGGAGCCCGGCGCGACCGTGCTGCGCGGCACGCCGTTCGACGACGACACCCCGCCACCGGGCAGGCGCGCCCTGACGAAGACCGAGCGCCTGAACATCGCCTTGGTGCTGTTCTTCGCGCAAGCGGTGCAGATCGTGGCGTTCGGGGTGCTGGTGTTCGCGTTCTTCGTCGTGTTCGGGGTGCTGATCCTCAGCCCGGAGGTCGTGACGGAGTTCGCGGGCCGTGAATCGGCGCCCGGGACACTGTTGGGTGTCCCCCTCCCGGTGAGTTCCGCGCTCGTCAACGTCTCCGTCTTCCTCGCCGTTTTCTCCGGTTTGTACTTCGCCGCATCGACCGCGACGGACGCCCGGTACCGGCGTTCTTTCTTCGAACCCTTGCTGGAGGATGTGAAGATCAGCCTCGCGGCGCGTGACATTTATCTGGCCCATTGGGCGGATGTGCGGCGGGCCGAGGTGGTTACCCTGGAAGCAGAGGACATTCCGTAGTGAGGTGGTCACCATGAGCGGGAAGGGCGGAACTCCCTTCTTCGATGCCCCCGACTTCGTGAAAGGCGATGGCACTCAGGCAGATCCTCCGGGCGACACGTTCGCCGACCCGCTGTCCGGGCTGGTCACGACCGGCACGACGGCCCAATCCGATCCGCCGGCGGGAGCCGACGAGGTCCACGTGCAGGTGCCGGGACCGGTCCAGCACGACCCCGAAGTCGTGAGCAGGATGGTCAGCGCGGCCATGCTCGCCGACGACCAGCCCGCCGAAAGCCCGGGCGCGGAGCAGACGGCGGCCCCGTCGCCCGCCAAGGTCGTCAGCACGGTGGGTGAGCAAGGCGCTGCGCCGATCGGGATCCTGCCCCAGCAGCGCACCTGGCCGTCGAGGCCGTCTCAGCTGATCCGCCAGCCCCGCCGTCCGAAGCCGGAAGAGCCGGTCGAGGTCGACGACGATGCCGAGGTCGAAGTACGGCGCGCCAAGCGTTCCATGCAGATGCCGAGGCTCGGGAAACCGTCGTCGAACACGGCCGGGGTGATGATCGCGATCGCCCTCATGATCGTCTTCGCGGTCCTCGCCATCCAGCTGCTGGCCAGCCTGTTCAACAGCATCGCGGGAATCTTCGGGTAACCCGTCCGGTGGATACCGCCGGACGGGGCCGTCCGTCCTGACCTCACCCATCGGGATACCCTGGCCATACGGTCGGGGTACCCGGTGTTGACCCGGGTCGCACCCCGGCGCCGCGTGACTAGTGGGGTGGGCGTATCAGCGAGGGCGTGCAGTCGGTGCCCGAGGCGGGCACGAGTGGTCCGTCGGGTCGTGACGCTTCCACCATGCACCGCGTGCGGCGGGTGCTGGCGATCAAGCCGTTCCGCCGGATCTGGGGCGTCTCGTACCTGTGCAGTGTCGCGGACTGGCTGAACCTCCTCACACTGACCGGCCTGGTCACCAAGCTGACCGACAACTACGCCGCGCAGAACTTCGCGTTCGTCGGGGTCGTGCTGACGTCGCTGCTGCCGGGGCTGCTGTTCGCCCCGCTCGGCGGGCTGCTCGCCGACCGGTTCGACCGGCGCAAGGTGATGGTGCTCTGCGACCTCGGCCGGTGCGGGTTCCTGCTGTCGATCGCGTTCGTCGGCACGCCGTGGTGGGTGTTCGTCGGGAACTTCCTGGTCGGCTGCTGCTCGATGATGTGGATCCCGTCGAAGGACGCGGCGGTGCCGAACCTGCTGCGCCGCCCGGACCAGGTCGAGACGGCCAACCAGCTCGGCATGGTGATGACCTACGGCCTCGCGGTGATCACCGCGGCCGGGGCGAACGCCGTGCTCACCGGTAGCAACACCACGTTCCACTTCTTCCAGGGCGACGCGCAGCTCGGCATCGCCAAGGTCGCCGTCGTCATCACCGGCCTGCTGTACCTGACCAGCGCGATCGTGATCGCGACCCGGATCCCCGAGCTGTCGCTGCGCAACGTCCACGCGGTCGAGAAGCCCAAGGTCAAGGCCGCCGACGAGGAGAAGTTCGGCTTCCGGCAGATGATCGCCGACGGCGCCCGTTTCGTGCGGACGACGCCGCTGGTACGCGGGCTGATGATCGGTGCTTTCGGCGCCTTCGCCGCCGGTGGCGCGGTGATCGGTTCGGCCAAGCCGTATTCGTCCAGCCTGCTCGCCGGTGACGCGGCGTTCAACCTGCTCGTCCTCGCCGTGTTCCTCGGGCTCGCCACCGGGATGGCGGTGGCCCCGAAGCTCGCGCGGCGGCTCGCGCACGACCGGCTGTTCGGGATCTCGATCGTCGCCGCGGGTCTGTGTCTCGTCGTGGTGGCGCTGTCGCCGCATCTCGCCGTTTCGCTGGTCGCGGTCGCCGCGGTCGGGGTCTGGGCGGGGACGGCGTTCCTGACCGGGGTCACGATCATCGGTTCGCGGATCGAGGACGCCGTCCGCGGCCGGATCAACGCGATCTACCAGTCGCTGATGAAGATCGTGCTGTTCGGCTCGACCGTGCTGGTGCCGCTGCTGATCAGCCTGGTCCACACCCGCAAGATCGAGGTGTTCGGCAGCCCGATCACGATCGACGGGACGCGGCCGGTGATGCTCGGCGGCGGTGTCCTCGCGCTGCTCGCCGGCATCTTCGCGTACCGGCAGATGGACGACCGGCGGGCCGAGCCGATCCTCGCCGACCTCCGCAACGCTTTGCGCCGCAGCCCGCGCCGGGTGAACGGGCTGCTGATCGCGCTCGAAGGCACGCGGGCGATCAACACCGAGACACAGGCCGCGCGGCTGGCCGAATGGCTGCGCGCGGGTACGCGTCCGGTCGTGCTGGCCGCGGATCCGGCGCTGGATGATCAGCGGCTCGCGAAGCTCGTCGCCGGCGCTTCGCTGTCCGGTGCGCGCGCGCAGGCGCTGGCCGCCGCGGCGGTGCGGGCGGATATCGTCGAACGGGACATCCAGCCCGCCCTCGACGCCGGTTCCGTCGTGGTGATGGAGCGGTTCGTGGATTCGCCGCTGGCGCATCTGTCCGCGGTCGCCGGGCTGGACAGCCAGGAGCTCGAAGGGCTCGCCGACTGGGCGACCGGCCGGTTGCGGCCCGACATCACCATCCTGCTCGACGCCGATCCCGGCACGGTGATGCGGAAGTCGGAGTCGCTGGACGCGCAGTGGCGGGTGCAGCATCTGCTCACGGAGATGGCCGCCGCCGACCCGGACCGGTATGTCGTGGTCGACGCGGAAGGCACCGAGGACGAAGTGAGCGACCGTGTGCGGACCGCGATCCGCGCGGTGCTCGTCGGCAGGCTCGCCGGGCTCGCTCCGGCGGAGGAGAAGGTCGAAGCGAGATGACGCTGATCGGGGTCTGGAAGCAGCTCGTCGGCCAGGAGCCGGCCGCGCGCACGCTTTCTTCGGCGTCGACCGCGGCCGCCCGGATCATCGACAACCAGCCTGTCGCGCCCGGCGCGATGACCCACGCTTGGCTGATAACCGGCCCGCCGGGTTCGGGTCGCTCGACGGCCGCGCGGGTTTTCGCGGCGGCGTTGCAGTGCAGCACCGGCACGGGCTGCGGCGAATGCCAGGGCTGCCGCACCGTGCTGGCCGGGACGCACGCGGACGTCAAACTCGTGGTGCCGGAAGGCCTTTCGATCTCGGTCGCCGAAATGCGTTCGCTGGTGCAGGCCGCCGCCCGCCGCCCGACCACCGGGAAGTGGCAGGTGGTGGTCATCGAGGACTCCGACAGGCTGACCGAAGGCGCGTCGAACGCGTTGCTGAAGGCCGTGGAGGAGCCGCCGGATCGCACGGTGTTCCTGCTGTGCGCGCCGTCGGATCACCCGGACGACGTGTCGGTGACGATCCGCTCGCGGTGCCGTCTGGTCACGTTGCGGACCCCGCCGCCCGAGGCGATCGCGCAGGTGCTGATGGAACGGGACGGCATCGATCCCGAGCGGGCGCGGTGGGCCGCGTCCGTCTCGAGTGGACATGTCGGCCGCGCGCGGCGGCTCGCCACCGACGAGGCGGCGCGGCAGCGGCGGGCGACGGTGCTGCGGATCCCGCTCGGCCTGCGACGGCCGTCCGATGTGTTCACTTGCGCCGATCAGCTGATCAGCGCGGCGGAGGCCGACGCGGGCGAGGAGAGCAAGGTCCGCGACGAGGCCGAACGTTCCGAACTGCGCACCGCGATGGGCGGTGACGGCACCGGAAAGGGTGTCGCCGGGGCGAAACGCGCCGCCGAAGCCGCCGTGAAGCAGCTCGAGAAGCGGCAGAAGTCGCGCGCGACCCGTACGCAGCGGGACACCCTCGATCTCGCGCTGGTGGACCTGGCCGCGTTCTACCGGGACGTGCTGGTGACCGCGAGCGGCGCGGGCGCGACGCTGAACCATCCCGACCACGCCTCGGAAATCTCGCAGGCCGCCTCCGCGTGGCCGCCGGACTCGATCCTGCGGCGGCTCGAAGCCGTCCTGGAATGCCGCGAAGCGATCGACCTGAACGTGAAGCCGCGGATCGCCGTCGAAGCCATGGTCACCACCCTGCGGCAAGGCTGATCCGCGCTACCCCAGCCCCCCGCCCGTCCCAGGGGGGCGACCCCGAGTCCAGTCTACCGGGGGTGGCGGGGGAAAAGGGCTGGTCGCGGGAGTTGTCCACAGGTGGGGATGGTTGTGGACAACTGCTGTGGGTAAGTGAAGTCGCTTCGGGTTCGGGTGGTGAGGGTTCCCAATGTCGCATTAGGGACGCTGAGCGTCTCAAATGCGACATTGGGAACCCCGGGAGCGCCGCAGGGCCGGGAGCTGAAGAGCGATCAGGAAGTACGAGCGGTCCTCTCACGCGGGGACGTGAAAGGACCGCTCGTCCCGTCTAGTCCTCCGAGTCCAGGGAGCGCGGACGCGGCGAAGGCTTGAAAGGCTTCTTCTCGACCGGAGCGGGAACCACCGCGAGACGGCGCCGTCCCGGCATGGCGGCCACGAGAACGACACCGAGCAGCAGCATCGCCGTACCCGACCAGAACATCGGCACCGTGTCGTAGGCGGCGTTGGTGTACGCCAGGTTCTTGACCGGCCCCTTCGGCGCCGCGCCACCGTTGTTGCCGGCGGGAGGTGCCTGAGCCGTACCGCACTCGACACCACCGGCGGGCGCGTACGCCCTGGCGATCTGCTCACCGAGCGAGATCTGGGCGAGCGACGAGGGCAGTTTCTTCGCGGCGTCCGGCGGCAGCGCCTTCTGCAGCGCCGTCGTCGGCAGGATCTGCAGGTCCAGCAGCCGCGCCGAAGCACCCATCTGGAAGCCCTTGAACGGCGAGGTCATGTCGCTCGACTTCTGGTTCAGCCCGGCGATCGACAGCTTCAGCACCCCGAGGTCGAGGGTGAGCCCGTTCCCGGCCTCGCCGCCGGGGAGCTGCTTGGTGGCACCGTTCATCATCTCGGCGAGCCCGCCGACGACCGGCACGTTCTTCAGCTGCTCGAAACCCGGCACCTGCTTGAGCGACGGCAGCGGGATCCCGATCGGGATGTCCTTGGTCGGGTTGTTCGCGTCGAGGGTGAACAGCACCTTGTCGCCGCGGACGATCTGCAGCACCGGCGCGGTGTACTCGACCTTCGACGTCTTCTTGTCGCCGGTCGAGGTGACCCGCAGCGTCGGCTGGCTGGCGACCTTGATCGTCAGGCCGAGCGGCGTGCCCTTCAGCAGTTCGATGTTGGCGGCCTGCAAGGTCGACGTCGACTCGACCGCCTTGTTCTTCGAGCCGGGGATGTCGACCAGCCTGACGACCGAACGCGACGACAGCGTGTTCGGCAGGCTCAGCACCGCGCCCTTGCCGTCGGCGCTGGTGCTGGTGCCCGAAAGCAGCCCGCCGAGGTTCGCCAGCGGGCCGAGCGCGGAAAGGCCGGCCTTGAGCTGGTCGGAGGCCTGGGTCAGCTGGTCGGCGCCCGGGATGTTCGGGATGGTCGGCAGCAGCGCGAGGTTCGCGATCGACGTGCTCGAATCGGCGATCGTGCCGACGCACGGCCCGAGCGTCGGGCTCCAGCGCGCGTGCGCCTGGCCGTTCAGCAGGCCGAGGTTGAACAGCGGGTTCGTCGGCGCGTTGAGGCCGCCGCTGATCGGCTTCGGGTTGTCCGGCAGCGCCGTCTGCACGAGGCTGCCCGGCGTCTGCGGCGCGTTGCCCGCCGCGGACAGGCCGAACGGCGACGACTGCGCGATCGCCTTTTCGTAGTTCAAGTAGGCCTCGGAGTTGGCCTGTGCGCTGGAAAGCCCCATCCCGGCTTCGAGCGCGGACTGCTTCGGCAGCAACTCGCCAGCTCCGGGCAGGATGGCGCTGGTCGGCACCGCGTTCGGCAGCAGCCGCAGCACCCCGAGCGCCGCCCCCGCGTCACCGACCGCCTTGCCCAGCGGCTGCGGCCCGATCGGCGCCGACATCGGCGGCTGTCCCGGATTCGCCGGATCGGGGATCGGCGTGGTCGGGATCGTCTGGGCGGTCGCCGGAGCCGCGGTCAGCAGAAGCAGGGCCGCGGCGGCGGGAAGCGCCAGCACACGGGGCAGTCGTTGCCGCATGAACAGGTCCTCCAGTGGGGGATGGGCCGATCTTGGGGGACTGAGACCGGCGTCATAGGACCTTAACGACGGTGGCCCTCGAAGGTGACGTTCAAGCCTCCGCTACACTTGGCTCCGTCATCGGGTGCGAGCCCGATGTCCGCCGCCTTAGCTCAGTCGGCCAGAGCGATTCACTCGTAATGAATAGGTCAGGGGTTCGATTCCCCTAGGCGGCTCCGCAGGTCAGGGCCTCATTCGGAACACTCCGGATGAGGCCCTGACGCATTTCGGGCCTGGTGCGGAGAACGCCCGGAAAGTTCACCCGTTGGTGTCACCCTTGAGGAACATCCGCGACAGCGAAGTACCCACTCCCGTGAGGTGGTCGACGAGCGCGTCCGCGTCCGCGTCGAGCAGTCCGGAGCGCCACGCGAGCATGATCTCCACGAAGCCGCCGATGCCCAGCAGGACATTGACCCGGAACTCCAGCCCGTCCACGTCCGGTTTCAGATGCGGCCGCGCCAGGTCGATCAGCAGGCCGGTGGTCTCCTGGACGGTCTGCCGCCGCAGTTGCTCCAGCACCGCGCTGCCCGCGTGGTCGCCGAACAGGATCTGCGCACGCGACGGCTCTTCCTGCACGTGGTGCACGACGACGTCGACGGCGGCGCGGAGCTGGTCCAGCGCTGGTTGCTCGATGTGGGCGGCGACGGCGTCGAGGACCATCCGCAGGGTTTCGTCGCGGACCTGTTCCCAGGCGGTGGCGAGCAGCGCGTCGCGGTTGGCGAAGCTCTCGTAGAAGTACCGGTCGGTCAGGTTCGCCCGCGCGCAGACGCCGCGCATGGTGACCGCCGCCCAGCCCTGTTCCTGCCAGATGTCGAGTGCGGCGCCGAGCAGGGCGAGCCGCCGTTCGGCACGGCGTTCGTCGGCGGTTTTGCCGCTGTAGCGGCGGGACGCGGTCACTCCTCCATCTTGACAGCAGGTGCCCTCAGATTCATTCTGAGGGCATGCGACTGCAGAATGGCCTGCGCGCTGGGGTGGCCTCCGCGCTGACGTCCGCTTTCGTGCGGCCGATCGCCAACGCGATCCCGGCCAACCGCGCGGGCGTCGCGTTCTCCAGGGCCTTCATCGCGAGCAGTTTGTGGCTGGCTTCGCCGCCGTTGAAGGGGAGCCGTATCGAGCCGGGCGTCCGCGGCGAGTGGGTCCGCGCGCCCGAGGTGAGCGAGGGCAACGCCGTGGTCCTCTACATCCACGGCAGCGGTTACGCGCTCTGCTCGGCGCGCACGCATCGCGGGCTGACCACTCGGGTCTCCGCGGGCACCGGGCTGCCGGTCTTCGCCTGCGAGTACCGGCTCGCGCCGCGGCACCGCTTCCCGAGCGCCGCCGACGACGTCCGCGCGGCCTACGACCGGCTTCTCGACCAGGGATATCGCCGGATCCTCGTCGCGGGCGACTCCGCGGGCGGGCATCTCGCGGTCGACCTCGCCGCGCAGCTGATCCGCGAGCACCGAGAACCGCCCGCGGCACTGGCGCTCTTCTCGCCGTTGTTCGACGTGACGTTTTCGCTGGCCGCCCAACGGGAACGCATGAGGCCGGACCCGATGATCTCCGCCGCGGCGGCCGCGCGGCTGGTCGGTCTGTACACAGTGGACGCCGACCTCGCGTCGGAACGGCTCCGGTTCGCCTTCGACGACATCAAGGGCTTCCCGCCGACGATCATCCAGGCGGGCGGACTCGAAATGCTCGCCGCGGACGCCATCGAACTCGCCAGGGCGTTGCGCCGCGCGGGAGCCGACTGCGAGCTCGATGTGGTCCCCGGCCAGATGCACGTCTTCCAGGCATTGACCCGCTTCATCCCCGAAGCGGCGCCGGCGATGGAGCGGGCTTGCCGCTTCCTCACCGGCAATCTCCCGGCGATCGTGAGGGCGGCATGACGAAACGGACCCAGGGGGCGCACGCCGTCGTCACAGGCGCGGGCAGCGGGATCGGGAGGGCGATCGCGGCCGAACTCGTCCGGCGTGGCAGCCGGGTCGTTTGCGCCGACATCGACCTCGAAGCCGCTGAAGAAACCGCGAAGATGCTCAAGGACGCGGTCGCCGTCGCCTGCGATGTGTCCGATGTGGACGAAGTCGCCGACTTGGCGAACCAGGCACGGTCCTGGTTCGGCCGCGAGCCGGACCTCGTCGTCAACAACGCCGGGATCGGCGCGGGCGGCAAACTCGTCGGGGAGAGCCCGCTGTCCGATTGGCAGCGCACTCTCGGCGTGAACCTCTGGGGCGTGATCCACGGCTGCCACACCTTCGTCCCGGCCATGCGGGCGGCGAAGGCGGGTGGCGTCATCAACGTCGCCTCGGCCGCCGGTTTCACCGCCGCGCCGAGGATGGCCGCGTACAACGTGAGCAAGGCCGGCGTCGTCAGCCTGTCCGAGACACTGGCCGCCGAACTGTCCGGCACCGGCGTCGCGGTCACCGTGCTGTGCCCGACCTTCGTGCGCACCAACATCTTCGGTGGCGAACTCATCGATGACGAGGCCCGTGGGCTCGCCAAACGGGTTTCCGACGTGGTCGGGTTTTCGCCGGAGCGCGTCGCGAAGATGACGCTCGACGCCCACGATCGCGGCCGCCTCTACGTGGTGCCGCAGCCCGATGCCCAGCTTCTCTGGCACGCCAAGCGGTTCGTGCCCGTCCCGTACACGCGGATCGCCGGCTTGCTCGGCCGGTTCCTGCCAGCCGAAAAGGAGAAGTGATGGCCTACGACTTCGCGGCGATGCTCCAGACCATCAAGGACAAGCAGTGGTCGCTGGCCGACATCGACTGGGACGCGCCCGGCGCGGAGACGATGACCGACGAACTGCGCGCCAAGATGCGGCCGTTCATGGCCGATCTCGTGTGGATCGAACACGTCGGCGCGCGCGGGTTCGCGTCGCTGGCCAAGAAGGCGCCGACCCCGGTGATCCAGGAGATCTACCGCTACTTCCACGCCGAAGAACAAAAGCACGCCAACGCGGAACTGGCGCTCATGAAGCGCTGGGGCATGCTCGACGAGCACGGTTCGATGCCCGAGCCGAACATCAACGTCAAGCTCGCCATCAAGGTCCTCGACGACTACGGCGACACGCTCCCGCTGACGGCGCTCGCCACGCTCATCCCGCTGCTGGAATGCGCGCTGGACGGCGCACTGGTGAAATTCCTGCTGGAAGAGGTCTCCGATCCGGTGTGCCACCAGGTGTTCCGGCATATCAACTCCGACGAGTCCCGGCACATCACGGCCGATTTCGAGGTCTTGGAACTGATCGGCGCCGGATCCACGACCAAACTGCTCACCGAATCGATCGGCTCGCTCAAACCCCAGATCGTCCTCGGCCTGATCGTGGTGTTCGTGCCGCTGATCAACAAGATGCGGGACAACATCGTCGCGATGGGCCTACCGGAGAAGAAGCTGTACAACGCCGTGAAACGGTTCTCCGCCATCGGCGGCCGCGGCGAGTTCACGAAACGCATCCCGGCCTATCACGTGCTCAAGGCGCAGGCGGCGATGATCGTCGACCGCTCGCACGTCTACCACCGGCTGCTCGCCGACCCGATGGTCAAGGTGACCCGCCTGATCCCCGCGCGGCTGCTGGGAAAGCCGCAGTCGTGGACCGAGGAGATCACCCACGAACCGGTGGCGTCATGAGCCTCGGCGAATTCCGGGGCGAGGTGCTGCGCGGCACCGAATGGTTCGGGCACGACTTCACCGGGCAGCGTGTCGCCGTGGTCGCGCCCGGCCGCGAGGCGGCGCAGATCGTGCCCGAGGTCGCGGCCACCGCACGTGCGGTGAAGGTGTTCCAGGAGGAGCCGGACTGGGTGGTGCCGATGCCGGTCCCCGGTCCGACCGTCCTCGGCATCGCCGTCGCCCGGATTTTCCTGCGCTGGCAGGTGAAAGACCCGTGGCTCCGAAGGCTCCTGACGCCTGATCGCCGGTTCGGGTCGCGGCGGACGGCGCCGGGTCTCGGCTACTACGGGGCGCTGCGGCGGCCAGGCTGCAAGCTCATCACCTGGCCGGTCTACGCCTTCGCGACGCACGGAATCCGCACCGCCGAAGGTATCGAGCACCAGGCCGACGTCGTCGTGCTCGGCGCGAGTTCGCAATTCGCCAAGGAAGGACTTGCCGCATGAAGCCGGACCACGAGATCGCGATCATCGGCGGGGGCTTCTCCGGTATCGGCGCCGCGATCCTGCTGCACAAGGCGGGTTTCGAGGACTTCCTGATGCTGGAAGAGGGTGACGGCGTCGGCGGCGCCTGGCACTGGAACACCTATCCCGGGGTCGCCGTCGACATCCCGTCGTTCAGCTACCAGTTCTCCTTCGAGCAGATCTCCGGCTGGTCGCGGGTCTACGCGCCCGGCCGCGAGCTGAAGGCGTACGCCGACTACTGCGTCGACAAGTACGACATCCGCCGCCGCACGCGCCTCGGCAGCAAGGTCGTCTCCGCGACCTTCGACGACGAAACGCACTTGTGGCGCCTCGAAACCGCCGAAGGCTGGTCGATGACGGCCAGGTTCGTCGTCGGCGCCACCGGCGTGCTCACCCAGCCGAAACCGCCGGACATCGACGGGATCGACGGCTTCCGGGGCACGGTCATGCACACCGCGCGCTGGGACCACTCCGTCGACCTGCGGGGCAAACGCGTCGCCGTCGTCGGCACCGGGGCCTCGGCCGTGCAGGTGATCCCGTCCATCGCGCCGGAGGCGGGCCATCTGACGGTGTTCCAGCGCACGCCGATCTGGTGCCTGCCCAAACCCGACGCCGTGCTGCCCAGGACGGCGCGGCTCGCGCTGCGGCGGCTGCCGGGCGCGAAACTGGTGTCCCGCCTGGCCAGCCAGGCCCTCGTCGAGGTGACCTTCCCGCTGGCCGCGCATTTCCACCACCTGCTGCCGACCGCCGGCGCGGGCGAACGGATCGGGCGCGCGCATCTGCGCCGCGCGGTCAAGGATCCCGAAACCCGCGAGAAGCTGACCCCGCGCTATGCCTTGGGCTGCAAGCGGCCGAGCTTCTCCAACGAATACCTCCAGACCTTCAACCGGGACGACGTCACGCTGGAGACCACGGGTATCGACGCGATCACCGAATCCGGTGTGCGCACCGTCGACGGCACCGAGTATCCGGTCGACGTCCTGGTGCTGGCGACCGGGTTCAAGGTGTTCGAGAAGGGCAACATGCCCGCCTTCACCGTGCGCGGGACGGGCGGCGCCGATCTGGAGAAATTCTGGGAGGAGAACCGCTTCCAGGCCTATCAGGGCGTCAGCGTCCCCGGCTTCCCGAACCTGTTCACCATTCTCGGGCCCTACGGCTACAACGGTTCCTCGTATTTCAACCTCATCGAGACGCAGACCGCGCACATCATCCGCTGCCTGCGCAACGCCCGGAAGACCGGCGCGACGCGCGTGGAGGTCACGAACGAGGCCAACGACCGGTACTTCCGGAGCATGCTGGACCGCCGCAAGCACCAGGTGTTCTTCCAGGACAGCTGCTCGCTGGCCAACAGCTACTACTTCGACGCGAACGGGGACGTGCCGTTCCGCGCCTCGCCCACGCTGGAAACCATGGTGACGAGCCGGTTCTTCGACCTCGACGACTACGCCTTCGCGGACGGCCGGTGAACACTGGCTGAAGTCCGCCGTCCCCTGCCTTGATGAGCCATAGGTTCGATACCCCGAACCTGGAGGCTGGTCTTGGAAGGCTTTCCCTGGGACGTCCTGCTCGCGGTGGCCGGGATCGGCGTCCCGGCCGTCGCGTTCCTGTGGGAGTTCGTGCTCGTCGGCCGCAAACGGCTCGGCTACCGCGTGCAGATGGACACCCCGACGGCGTCCGGGCGCGGGTTCGCGCCGACGGCCGACGCGCTCGCGCAGCTGCAGCACGAGAACGGCGAGCGGCTCGTCGATCCGTCGTTCGTGCTGCTGCGCATCGAGAACAACGGCACCACCGACATCGACACCGACGACTACGCGGTCAACGAGAACGACCGCGTCGGCATCCGCGTGAAATTCCCCGGCCGCACCGTGGCCGGGATGGTGGTGACCGAGCTCAGCTCGCCGCATCTGCACGAATGCTTCGGCGACGACTCCGGTTTCGGCGCTCGCGACGAGAACCCCGCACGGCCGTCGGGCGTGATCGACCTGCCGAGGGTGCCGCTGAACCGCGGCGCGCACTACAAGGTCCTCGCCGTGCTCGACCGGATCCCCAACGGCTCTCCCGACGACTTCGACGATCCTCAGGTCGTCGGGGAGATCAAGGGCGGCAGCCTCCGCGAGACCAAGAGCCGCACGGGGCCGACGGGTTCGGTGATGGCGCTGGTCCTCTTCCTCGTGGTGATCAGCATCTTCCAGCTGACCCGCTCCCTGTTCTTCGACGAGAAGCCGCCGCCGCTGGACTGCGCGTCCGGGAAGCTCACGATCACCGGATCGACCGCCTTCGCGCCGGTGCTGAAGGAAGCCACGGCTTCGTACTCGAAGACGTGCCCGGGCGCGTCGTTCGTCTTCGACACCCGGGGGAGCGCGGAGGGGCTCGGCAGCCTGAACCAGGCCGGGAACGACGGCGTGCTGGCGTTCTCCGACGGCGCCAAGGGCGAGGGTTTCCCGCGGCTGCTGCCGCGTCCGGTCGCGTTCTCGCTGTTCACGCTCGTGGTCAACAAGGAGGCCGGCGTCCAGGACCTCACGCTCGCGCAGATCCGCGACGTCTACGACGGCAAGATCGCGAACTGGCGGGAGATCGGCGGCAAGGACCAGCCGGTCCGGCTCGTCGACCGGCATTCCGACTCCGGTACGCGGCGGACGTTCGAGGCCCGGATCCTGGCGGGCAAACGAGAGCCGGGCGACAACTCCGACGACTGCCTCAAACCGGCGCCGGGTGCCCAGCCGGGAGTGGTGCGGTGCGCGAAGCCGTCCACGAACGACGTCCTCGACGCGGTGTCGCGGGTACCCGGCGCGCTGGGTTACAGCGAACTGGGCGCCGCCACGAAACGCGAGGACGTGCTGGCGGTGCGGATCGACGGCCACCAGGCGACCCTGGAGGGCGCGATCCACGCGGCGTACCCGTTCTGGGAGACCGAGTACGCGTACACGTTCGGTGAGCCGAAGGCGGACTCGCTCGTGGCGAGCTTCCTGCGGTACCTGACGAATCAGGTCGGCAAGGACATCGTGCGGTCGCATGGGCACCGGCCGTGCGCGGAGCTGGCGAACCCGGTGCTGTGCCGTCCAGGCGCGTGACCGATCTCGTGAGTGGTAAGGACGGTTAGAACCGTCCTTACCACTCACGAGACGGTCAGGCGGGCGGCTTCAGGGTGACGACGGTGGCGCTGGTCTCGCCGCGCGGCGTCCGGTACGTGATCTCGTCGCCCTCCTTGGCGCCGACGAGCGCGAGGCCGAGCGGGCTGTCCGAGGTGACCGTGGAGGCGTCCGCGTCCTCGCCGGGGATCGTGACGATGTGGAGCTCGTCCTCGTCGCCGTCGGCGAACCTGAGGGTGACGGTGGTGCCGTCGGGGAGCAGGCCCTTGCTGTCGCGGCCGCCGTGCTCGAGTTTCGCGGCGACGTCGGCGATGCGCCGGTCGAGGTAGGCGGCGGCCTCCGCGCGGTCCAGCACCTCCGCCTGGTCGGCGGCGTCGCCGGTTCGTTCCTGCTCGCCGACGAGCGGCGCCATCGCGTCGCGCTGCGCACGCAGATCGGCGAGTTCCTTCTCCAGCTGCCGTCGTGCGGCCGGGCTGAACCCGTTGTCCCCTGAGGTCACCATGCCGGGCATTGTCCGCTACGGATCGGCGGCTAGCCACCTAGATTTTTCACCCGCTGTGATCGGACAGGACGGCTGCCCTAAACTTCAGGGCTCATGTCCTGACTACTTGGTGTAAGGAACTTCGTGACCGCCGTTCCCGGCCGCAGCGCGCGGCTCTCCCCCAATCAGCTGCAGAAACAGGAACAGATCGTCGAAGCGGCGCGGGTCGTGCTCGCCAGGGACGGGCTCGCGGGCTGCACCGTGCGGGCGATCGCGGACGCCGGGCCGCTCACGAAGAGTGCGATTCATTACTACTTCGCGGACATCGACGTCTTGATCGACCGCGCGATGGCGGCGCACATCACAACGTTCATCGCCGATTTGCGCAAAATATCGGCGAAACACGATCACCCGGATGAGCGGCTGTTCGCCGCGCTGGAGGCCTTCCTCGCCGAGTTCTCCGGCCGTCCGAACGCGGCCTTCCTCTGGTTCGAGTACTGGATCGCCGCGGGCCGCGCGCAGCACCCGCAGGCCATCGACGTAATGCTGACCTCGATCACCGAACTGCTCGCGGAACTGCTCGCCCCGCTCGACGTCGAAGACCCGCGGGCACGGGCGCGGGCCCTGCTGTCCTATCTGCTCGGCGCGATCGTCCAGCAGCGGGTCCGGCGGCGGCCGTTCGCCGCACTGCGCGGTGACATCGAAGCGCTCTGTTTCGCGAACTACGGCTAGAAATACGCATTAGATCCGTACCGTTACGGATTGTTCTCCTCTTCCGGCTCCGGCCATGGTGAGGTTCCCCTTCCCCTGCCTGAGCTAGGAGACGACGATGCGCATAAGACGGTGCATGGCCGTGGCGATCGCGGCCGTCGCGGCGTTCACCATCCCGGTCGCCGCGAGTCCGGCGACCGCCGACCAGCAGGCCGAGGACGCGCAGGTCCAGATCTACGAGATCTTCGGCACCGGGACCGCCCAGCAGCGCACCCAGATCTCCCGGCTGGGCGTCGACGTCCTCGGCTCCGCGGGCGGCACGACCACGTTCATCGGCGAGGCACGCGACGCGGCGAAGATCCGTTCGCTCGGCTACCGCGTCGAGCAGCGCGGCGTGGTCGACCGGTCGGAGAAGGTCGGCACCAACGCGATCAACGACTTCCCGCCGTCGGACTCCGGCTTCCACAACTACGCCGAGGTGACGACCGAACTCCGCAACGCCCAGTCGAACTTCGGCTCGATCGCGCGGCTGAGCAGCGTCGGCAACTCGTATCAGGGCCGGGCGCTGAACATGCTGAAGATCAGCGACAACGTCGGCACCGACGAGAACGAGCCCGAGGTCCTGTTCACCTGCAACCAGCACGCCCGCGAGCACCTCACCACCGAGATGTGCCTGCGGATCGTGAACCGGTTCACCCAGGGCTACGCCTCCGACCCGGCGATCAAGCGCTTCGTCGACAGCGCCGAGATCTACGTGATCCCGAACGTCAACCCCGACGGCTCGGAGTACGACATCTCCGGCGGCAGCTACAAGTACTGGCGC
The DNA here is from genome assembly GCF_042723975.1 of Amycolatopsis sp. NPDC058340. NCBI lineage: Bacteria > Bacillati > Actinomycetota > Actinomycetes > Pseudonocardiales > Pseudonocardiaceae > Amycolatopsis > Amycolatopsis sp. NPDC058340. The sequence goes on from NZ_JBHXIB010000032.1 coordinate 83,908, forward strand.
AAGAACCGCCAGGGCAACGGCACCGACCCCAACCGCAACTGGGGTTACAACTGGGGCTGCTGCGGCGGCTCGTCGGGCTCGACCACCAGCGAGACCTACCGCGGCCCGTCGGCGTTCTCCGCGCCGGAGACCCGCGCGGTGTCCAACTTCGTCAACTCGCGCAAGATCGGCGGCGTCCAGCAGATCAAGGCGAGCATCGACTTCCACACCTACTCGGAGCTCGTGCTGTGGCCGTTCGGCTTCACCTACAACGACACCGCACCCGGCATGACGGCGGCCGAGGCGCAGCGGTTCCAGACGCTGGGACGTCAGCTGGCGGCGACCAACGGCTACACGCCTCAGCAGTCGAGCGACCTGTACATCACCGACGGGACGATCGACGACTGGATGTGGGGCACCCACAAGATCCTGAGCTTCACCTTCGAGATGTACCCGCGGGGCTCCAACCCCGGTTTCTACCCGCCCGACGAGGTGATCGTCCGGGAGACCACGCGTAACGACAAGGCCGTGGACCTCCTGCTGAACACCGCCATCGGCTGACCTCTGTAGCGCGTGAAGGCCCCCTTCCCTCGGCTCAGCCGCGTGAAGGGGGCCTTCACGCGCTCGGGCGCATAGGGTGCGGGGTATGCCGATGTTCGAATTCGAGGGGCAGCGTCCCCAGGTGGATCCCGAAGCGTGGATCGCCCCCACCGCCACCCTGATCGGCGACGTCGTCGTCGAGAAGGGCGCCTCCGTCTGGTACGGCGCCGTGCTGCGCGCCGACTTCGGGAAGATCGTCATCCGCGAGGGCGCCAACGTCCAGGACAACTCGGTCATCCACGTCAACGGCGGCGTGACCGAGGTCGGCAAGAACGCCACCGTCGGGCACCAGTGCCTCGTGCACGACTGCACGGTCGGCGAGCAGGCGCTGATCGGAAACGGCTCGACCGTGCTCGACAAGGCGCAGATCGGCGCGAAGGCACTGGTCGCCGCCGGCGCCACGGTGACACCCGGGATGGTCATCCCGCCGGAGACGGTCGCGATGGGCAGCCCGGCGAAGAAGCACGTCCCGCTCGACGGCACCGCCCGCGGCTGGGTCGAGCACAACGCGGTGATCTACCAGGAGCTGGCGCGCCGTCACGCGGAAAGCGTGAAGCCGATCGATTGACTCTCCAGTAACTGGAGACCATAGCTTCGGTCGCATGGCACCGAAGTCGAAGAAGAAAACACATCAGGCGACCCTCGAGCTGACCGCCGGCAACGCGCCGGTGGTCGACCTCGGGAAGACGCTCGGGCAGACCGGCGTGAACCTCGTCGAGGTCAAGAAGGCCTACGACGCGGCGACGGCGGCGCAGCGGGGCGACATCGTCCCGGTGGTCGTGTCGGTGTTCGAGGACAGGTCCTTCGAACTTCGGCTGAAGACCCCGCCTGCGTCGTTCCTCATCAAGAAGGCCTTGGGCGGCAAGGGATCCGGCCGCCCTGGGCATGAGGTCGCCGGGAAGCTGACCCAGGAGCAGCTGCGCGAGATCGCCGAGCGGAAACTGCCGGACCTCAACACCGGCGACGTCGAAGCGGCCATGCGCACGATCGCGGGCACCGCTCGCTCGATGGGCGTCGCGATCGAAGAACCGTGACCCGCAAGCACGTGATCGTCCCGCCTTTCCGCGACCTCGACCCGGCCCTCGAAGTCGCGGAAAGGCTGCTGGCCCAAGGGAATCCGTGGCTCGCCGGCGTCGTATCGGCGCTGCCCGACGAACACGCCGCCGCCGATCGGCTCAACCGGATCCTCGCCGGGACCGGCGCCGCGCCGAGGCTGGTCGAGTCCGGGAAGGGCTGGCGGTTGGTGCAGGTGACGGCGTGGCCCGGCTGCGGTGACCTGGTCGCGGGCGCCTCCGGGCTGGCGGAACTGGTCGCGTTCGGCGGCTGGCGGCGGATCAAACGCTGTGCCGTCTGCGCACAGGCGTTCTGCGACCGCACGGCCGGATGCAGCCGCCGGTGGTGTGCCGGACATCGTCCGCACGCCGGGTCCCGCCCCGTGCTCTAGGCTTGTCCGCACCAGCGACTGGCGCCATTTGAGGTGGAGCACCACCGGGAAGCGACGACAAGGCCGGTACCGCGCGCCTGGGTCCGGCCGTCTCTGGCAGGAGTACGTCCGATGACACACCAGCCCGAACTTTCCGCGCTCGCCGCCGCCGACCCGCAGATCGCGGGGCTCGTGGAGGACGAGGCGAAACGCCAGCACGACAAGATCCGCCTGATCGCGTCCGAGAACTACGTTTCCCAGGCCGTACTGGAGGCGACCGGCACCGTCCTCACCAACAAGTACTCCGAGGGCTACGCGGGCAAGCGGTACTACGAGGGCCAGCAGCTCATCGACCAGGTCGAGAACCTCGCCATCGAACGCGCGAAGGCCGTCTTCGGCGTGGACCACGCAAACGTCCAGCCGTACTCCGGCTCCCCGGCGAACCTGGCGGTGTACCTCGCTTTCGCGCAGCCCGGTGACACCGTGCTCGGCATGGCGCTGCCGGACGGCGGCCACCTCACGCACGGCTGGAGCGTGTCCGCGACCGGCAAATGGTTCACCCCGGTCCGCTACGGCGTCCGCAAGGAGACCGGCCGCGTCGACCTCGACCAGGTCCGCGAACTCGCGCTGAAGCACCGGCCGAAGCTGATCTTCGCGGGTGGCACGGCGATCCCGCGCACCATCGACTTCCCGGCGTTCGCGGAGATCGCCCGTGAGGTCGACGCCGTGCTGGTCGCCGACATCGCGCATATCGCCGGGCTGGTCGCCGGTGGCGCGCACCCGTCGCCGGTCGGGCACGCGCAGGTCATCACCACGACCACGCACAAGACGCTGCGCGGCCCGCGCGGCGCGATGATCCTGTCCGACGCCGACCACGCGAAGGCCGTCGACAAGGCGGTGTTCCCCGGCCTGCAGGGCGGCCCGCACAACCACACCACCGCCGCGATCGCCGTCGCGCTGGGCGAGGCGCAGAAGCCGGAGTTCTCCGAGTACGCGCACCGCATCGTCGCCAACGCGCGTGCGCTGGCGGAGGCGCTGGTCGAGCGCGGTTACGACCTCGTGTCCGGCGGTACCGACAACCATCTGCTGCTGATCGACCTGACGAACAAGAACGTGCCGGGCAAACCCGCCGCGCAGGCGCTGGACCGCGCCGGGATCGAACTGAACTACAACACCGTGCCGTTCGACCCGCGCAAGCCGTTCGACCCGTCCGGTATCCGGCTCGGCACCTCCGCGATCACCACCCGCGGGCTCGAGCCGGAGCACCAGGCGCAGGTCGCGGAGTGGATCGACCGCACGATCACCGCGGCGGCGGGCGAGGAGCAGTCCGCTTTGGACACCATCGCCGCCGAGATCCGCGAGTTCCTGGCGCCGTTCCCGATCCCGGGCTACTCGGCGAAGTAGGGGCTGAGGGCGGCGGCTAAGCGTTGGGGCTCGTGAGTGGCAAGGACGGTTAGAACCTTCC
>NZ_JBHXIB010000033.1:0-55681 GCF_042723975.1 Amycolatopsis sp. NPDC058340
CCGCGGGCGGCGGGGCGGCGGGCGGCGGGGCGGCAGGCGGAGCCGGGGGCGCGACGGCGGGCGGAGGGACCGCGGCGGCGGCCGGGATCTCCTGGGTGCCGCCACCGGCGGCGAGCGCCACCGCGACAGCGGCGACGATGGCCGCGCTCGATCCGGCCACGCCAGCGAATTGGCGCGGTCCGGCCGCGGCGGCACCGGCGGCGCCGCCCGAAGTCGAACCCGCGGCGGCGGCCGTCGCGGCCGCGGTGACCGCGCCCGCCTTGCCGGCCCCGGTCGTCGCCAGGTAGCCGAGAGCCGCGCCACCGAGCACGATCGGCGCGATGATCCCGCGCAGACCGGTGTTGACGTCGGCCAGTTCCGCGGCCAGCGCGCGGCATTTCTCGCATTCGTCCAGGTGGTTCTCCACCTGGGCGCGTTCGCGTTTGGACAACCCGTCTCGGGTCCACGCACCGAGCTTGTCCGCGCTCGCGCGGCAGCGTTCGGCGGAGTTCTCGGCCAGGTGGACCTGCAGATAGGCCTGCCGCAGGCCTTCACGGGCCCGGTAGGCGAGCGCGGAGACACCGTTCGCGGTCAGCCCCAGCAGCGGCGCGACCTCGGCGGGCGTCTGCCCTTCGATCTCGGTGTGCCACAGCACCGCCTGCCACCGCTCGGGCAGCCGGGCGAACGCCTTCGCGGCGAGCGTGCGCTCGAGCCCGGCGACGGCGGTGTCGGAGAAGGGGACGGTCAGCGCTTCGCCGACGGCACCGCCGACGTCGGACATGTCCTCGTTCAGGTCGACGCGCTTGTCTTTGCGCGTCTTGTCGTAGGCGGTGTGCCGGAGCGCGGTCAGCAGGTAAGCGCGGAACGCGGCGTCGGGGCCTTTGCCGCCGCGCAGCGTGTCCAGCACCTTCGCGAAGGCTTCCGAAACGAGGTCGTCGGCTTCGGAACTCGAGCGGGCGAGCTGGCGGGCGAGATTGTGCGCCGCGCCGGCGTGGCGCTCGTAAAGGGTTCCGTAAGACGCGATCTTCCCGTCACGCACCTCGGCGATCAGCTCGGCGTCACTCTTACCGGAGAGATCGGCGGGAACGGTGGACACGGGGCTCCTTCATCTGCTGGTTCGGCGGGTCTACTGTCTTAAACGCCCGAACCCGCTCAGTGTGACGGACCGGGCGACGCACGTCACCTCGCGGTCCCGTCGATGACCCGGAGAGCGCAACACCTTCACCCGCTCTGGGTTACCGAAGAGTTCGGAAAGATCCTTGAAAAACGCCGTCACGCGCGGCGTGGACGGGCGTCCCCACCGTGAAGCGATCGCAAGATCGAAAAGATCGGAACGGAAAGGGGCGGTGGGCAGTGGACGTACCGGCCACCGGTGCGCCGTCCGGGGGATCCGACGGGCAAGCCGCCTGGAACCGGTTCGAACGAGATCGCACGCTCCGCGCACTGCGGGCCCGCTGGCGGACGGCCAGCCTGGCCGCGGGCTGGCGTTTCCCCAGCGACTGGGGCCTGCCCGAGGTCGATGCCGTCTGCGCGGCGGTGATCAAGAACGGCCGGATCGCTCCCGCGGAAGTGGCGGAGACCGCCCTCGCGGGGCTGGGCCGGGCACGGGCCGCCGCGGGCGCGGGACTGGCCGAGACGCTCGCGGACCTCGCGGCGTTGCACGCCGTGCTCGCCGAGCCAGACGCGGTGGACGGTTTCCTCGCTCCGGATGTCGACTCCACGCCCTCCCGGCTACTCCGGGTGACGGCGCTGGCGTGGGCGGACGTCGCGACCGATCAGCTGGTGAACACCGAGGTCACCGAACCGCTCACCGGCCTGCCCACCGCCGCGTATCTGAGGACCCGGTTGAGTGAGCTGTACCGCCAGGCCCGCCGTGACGAGCGGCCGGTCGCGGAGGCGCACACGCTGCTCGTGGTGTCGATGGACTTCAGTTCGGTCGCGGGCTGGCCCCGGCTGACCGGGATGATCCTGGTCGCGGACGCGTTGAAGCAGGTGTTCGACGGCGGGGAGAGCGTCGCCTCGATCGGGCCGTCCGTCGCCGGGGCCCTCGTGCCGAAGGATGTGAGGCTCGCCTCGTCCGGCGTCGCGCTGCGAAGGGCGCTCAACGAGCGGCTTTCGGTGGACGCGCAGTTGCGTGACACCGGCCGCCCGCAGATTTCGGCGGTCCGGCTCCCGGCGACCTACGACCAGGCGTGCGATCTGCTCGGCAGTCTCGCGCGCTCCTGACGCTGGGTTAGCGTAAGAGGTTCTCCAGGTCACGGGCGACCCTGTCGACCAGCGACGACCCGGTTCATGATTTCCTGTTTGCGTGACCCGGACTGTTCCCGCCGACGCCAACGGCGACGTTTCGGCGAGCCGACCGCAGCATCGTCTCTCGCTGCGGAGGTCGCTCGCCCGCTTGTCCGTCCGGCCGAGGTCGATCCTGATCCTGTCGGTGATCCCGCTGGTCGCGATCGGTTTCGGCATCTGGGGATGGCAGCACGAATGGGTGCTGGGCGTGGACAGCGCGGTGTACCGCGCCGGTGCCGAGACACTGCTGAACGGCGACCCGCTGTACGACGCGAACACCCTTCCGGTGGAGCCGTGGTGGGCGCTGTTGCCGTTCACCTACCCGCCGACCGCCGCGCTGCTGTTCATTCCGCTCGCGATGGTCCCGACGCAGGTCGCCTGGGGGCTCCTGACCGCGGTCTCGCTGCTCGCGCTGGCGCTGTGCGTCCGGATCGCCATCGGCGCGCTGCCGAAACCCTCGTCCGACGGTCCCCGCTGGTGGGCCTCGCCCGCCCGGTCGACGATCGCGTTCTTCCTGGTCTTCCTCGGCCTCGAGCCGGTGTGGCGCACGATCTTCCTCGGCCAGATCAACATCATCCTGATGGCGTTGGTGATGCTCGACATCCTGGTCATCGGGGCCAGGGGCAGCCGCTGGGGCGGCGTGCTCGTCGGCGTCGCGGCCGCGGTCAAGCTCACCCCCATCGTGTTCCTGGGGCATCTGTTCATCACCGGCCGCCGGATGGACGCCGTGCGCGGGCTCGTCACGTTCGTCGTGATGCAGGGCCTGATGTTCCTGATCATCCCGCACGACGCGGCCCGGTACTGGACCTACACGCTGCCCGACACCGGCCGGATCGGCCCGGTGCACTGGGCGGGCAACCAGTCGCTGAACGCGCTCATGAACCGCTTCACCGAGCTCGCGCCTTGGGCGTCGAAGGCGGCGATGGGGATCGGCGCGCTGCTCGCGATCCCGGCGATCTGGCTGGTGCTGCGCTTCCATCGCAAGGGCCAGGCGCTCGCGGCGATGCTGGTGACGGCGTTCTGGATCCTGCTGATCTCGCCGATCTCCTGGACCCACCACTGGGTTTGGGTGGCGCCGCTGGTCGTCCTGCTGGTCTCGCGCCTGCCGAAGACCACGCCCGCCACCGCGTGGAAACGCTGGCTCGGCACCTTCGCGGTGTTCTTCGTCTTCATCAGCTGTGTGCTGCTGATCCTGCCGAACGGCCGCAACGTCGAGCTGCACTGGAAGGTGTGGCAGAACATCCTCGGCAGCGCGTACATCTTCATGCCGCTGGTGCTGGCGCTCGCGCTGGCCGGACGTTGGTGGTACCTGCGCCGGAAGCAGGGCTCGGGGGACACCGAAAAGCATGCTGAAGTCACGTCCGGCGGCTGACGCCCGGCTCGTCGGGATCACGCTGGCGGGTGTGCTCGCGCTGGCGATGCTCGCGCTGGGTGTCGTCGCGTGGCTCGGCGAATGGCACCTCGGCGCGGACAGCGCCGTCTACCGGGCCGGCGCTCTCACGCTGCTGAAGGGCGAACCGCTCTACACCCGCGAGGCGCTGACGACCCTGCCGCCGTGGGTGCTGCTGCCGTTCACCTACACCCCGGCCGCGGCACCGCTGTTCCTGCCGCTCGCGATCGTCCCCGCCGGGCTGACCTGGGGCGTCGTCGGCGCTCTCTCGCTGGTCTGCCTCAGCGTCGTGATCTCCGTGGTCGCCCGCGCGTGCGGTGCACCGCTCACCCGATGGTGGGTGTTGCCGCTGGCCACGGCGGGCGCGCTGGCGCTGGAGCCGGTCTGGAAGACGATCTTCCTCGGCCAGATCAACCTCGTCCTGATGGCGTTGATCGTCCTCGACGTCCTGGTGCTTTCGGCGCGCGGTTCGCGCTGGGCCGGGGTGCTGATCGGGATTTCGGCAGCGATCAAGCTGACGCCACTGATCTTCGTGCCGCATCTGCTGTTCACCGGCCGCTGGAAGGACGCGCTGCGGGCGCTCGGCACGTTCGTCGCGCTCGAAGCGGTGATGTTCGCGGTGATCCCCGGCGACGCCGTCCGGTTCTGGACCGAATCGGCGACCGACCCCAGCCGGGTCGGCTCCGTGCACTGGATCTTCAACCAGTCGCTCAACGGTCTGGTGAACCGTGCTTCGGAGCTCGCGTCGTGGTCACTGGCGGTGGCGATCGCCGTCGCCGCCGTCCTGGCCGTCCCCGCCGTCTGGCTGGTCGTGCGCCTGCACCGCCGCGGCGATCCGGTCGGCGCACTGCTGGTGACCGCCTTCTACGGGCTGCTGCTCTCGCCGGTGTCGTGGTCACACCACTGGGTGTGGACGGTGCCGCTGCTCGTCCTGCTGGTCGTCCGCCGATCGTGGGTGCCTGCCGCGGGTGTCGCGGTGCTGTTCGCGAGCGGCTTGATCATGTTCGTGCCCAACGGCGGGGACACCGAGTTCGGCTGGGGGCTGGGCTGGTCGCTGCTCGGCAACGTCTACGTCCTCACCGCTGCGATCGCCATCACAGGCCTGGCGGTGCGGGAGCTGCGACGCGGGTCCGCCCAGGTCGTGGCGGTGGCGGCCAAGTAATCTGCTCGCTGTTATGGACAAACGAACCGGTCTTCCGATCGTGGGCATGGTTGGCGGCGGACAGCTGGCCAGGATGACCCACCAGGCGGCGATCTCCCTCGGCCAGTCCCTGCGCGTGCTGGCCGCCGGGGAGAACGAATCCGCCGGCCTCGTCGCGGGCGAAGTCGTGCACGGGCACCACACCGACCTCGAAGCGTTGCGCTCGTTCGCGGCCGGGGTCGACGTGCTGACGTTCGACCACGAACACGTTCCCGGCGAACACCTGCTGACGCTCGCGATGGAAGGCGTCACCATCCGGCCCGATCCGGCCGCGTTGTCGATGGCGCAGAACAAGCTCGTCATGCGCGAGATGATGGCCGGGCTCGAGATCCCCGGCCCAGCCTTCGCCGAAGTGTCCTCTGTGGACGATGTGATCACCTTCGGGGACAAGCACTCGTGGCCGGTGGTGCTCAAGGCGGCGCAGGGCGGCTACGACGGCCGCGGTGTCTGGATGCTCGACACCGCGCAGCACGCCCGCGAGACCGTCCCCGAACTGCTCGACGCGGGAACCCCGTTGCTGGTCGAGGAAAAGGTCGTCATGCGGCGCGAACTGTCCGCGCTCGTGGCCCGGTCCCCGTTCGGGCAGGGCGCGGCGTGGCCGGTGGTGGAGACCGTGCAATCCGGCGGGATCAACACCGAGGTGCTCGCCCCGGCGCCGGGGCTGAGCCGCGAGCGCACGCAGGAGGCGCAGGACCTGGCGCTGCGGATCGCCGCGACGCTGAACGTGACCGGCCTGCTCGCCGTCGAGCTGTTCGAGACCGACGAAGGCCTGCTGGTCAACGAACTCGCCATGCGCCCGCACAACTCGGGCCACTGGACCCAGGACGGTTCGAAGACCTCGCAGTTCGAGCAGCATCTGCGGGCCGTGCTCGACTACCCGCTCGGGGTGACCGACCTGATCGCCCCCGCCTGCGTGATGGCGAACGTCCTCGGCGCGCCCGAGGCGCCGGAGATGGGCCCGGACGAACGGCTGCACCACCTGTTCGCGCGGTACCCGGACATTCGCGTTCACCTGTACGGCAAGGGAGAGCGTCCCGGCCGCAAACTCGGCCACGTCAACCTCGTCGGCGACCGCATGGAGGAGCTGCGCGACCGCGCGCTGCTCGCCGCGCACTGGCTTTCCCACGCCGTCTGGCTCGACGGCTACGAGATCCACTAGGAGTAGGAAATGGCGCCGCAGGTTGGCCTGATCATGGGCAGCGATTCGGACTGGCCGACGATGGAAGCGGCCGGGCAGGCGCTGGCCGAGTTCGGCATCGAATACGAAGTCGGCGTCTACTCGGCGCACCGCACTCCGCAGCGGATGCTCGACTACGCGACGTCGGCCGCTTCGCGCGGTGTGCGCGTGATCATCGCGGGCGCCGGCGGTGCCGCGCACCTGCCGGGCATGGTCGCTTCGGCGACGGTGCTTCCGGTGATCGGGGTGCCGGTTCCGCTGAAGTACCTCGACGGCATGGACTCGCTGCTCTCGATCGTGCAGATGCCCGCCGGTGTCCCGGTCGCGACCGTTTCCGTCGGCGGGGCGCGCAACGCGGGGCTGCTCGCGGTGCGCATCCTCGCCGCTTCCGACGAGGGACTGCAGGCGAAGATGGCGCGGTTCCAGGCGGATCTGGAGCAGCTGGTGCTCGACAAGGACGCCGCGCTGCGCAAACGCGTCGAAGGCTGATCTCGCATTTCGTCCTCTGAATGCGGTAGCTCACCATCGAACCACCGCATTCAGAGGGCGAAACGCGGGGTGTTCAGTCGGCGAGTTGCTTCCGCAGCTCCCGTTTGAGCACCTTCCCGGCCGCCGAGACCGGGATCTGGTCGACGAAGTGGATCGCCCGCAGCCGTTTGTACGGCAGGACGCGGGCGCCGACCGCTTCCAGGAGTTGTTCGGCGGTGACGTTCTCGTCGCTGCGCACCACGAACGCGACCGGCAGTTCGCCGACCTCGGTGTCCGGTTTGCCGACGACGGCCGCGGCCGCGACGCCGGGCAGAGTGATCAGCAGCTCTTCGAGTTCGCGCGGGAAGACGTTGTATCCCTTGTACAGCAGCATGTCCTTCTTTCGGTCCACAATGGACAGATAGCCGTCCTCGTCGAGGATGCCGATGTCGCCGGTGTGCAGCCAGCCGTCGACGAGCGCGGCCGAGGTCTCCTCGGGGCGGTCGCGATAGCCGATCATCACCTGTGGGCCACGCAGGCATACCTCGCCGCTTTCCCCGGCGGGTAACGGATCTTCGCCGCCTTCGGCCGGGACGATCTTGACCTCGGTGTCGGGGAGCGGAAGGCCGACCGAGCCCACCTTCCGGACGGCGGAGCGGTAGGCGGGCGCGATGACGGCTCCCATGGTGACCTCGGTGAGGCCGTAGCCCTCGATGATGAGCACGCCGGGGAAGCGTTTCTGCAGGGCGCGGATCATCTCGTGGTTCATCGGCGCCGCGCCGGAGCCGATGGTCAGCACCGAAGACAGGTCGGCCGTGTGAAATTCGGGACAGGCGAGCAACGCGGCGAACAGCGCGGGCGCGCCGCCGATCGTGGTGACCCGCAGCAGTTCGGCGTCGGCCACGTACGCGGCCGGGTCGAAGCGGTCGTGCAGGACGATGGTGCCGCCGTCGAGCAGGGGGACGTTGAGTGCGGCGATCGTGCCCATGGCGTGGAACCACGGCGTCAGGTTGAGGGCGATCCCGGTGCCGATCCGCGATGGCCACTCGTCCGGGCCGCCGAGCTGCTCGACGATCACTTCGCCTGAACTGTCGACGGCGGGGACCGCGCCCAGCCGCCAGCAAGAGCTTTGCAGGCTGTTGACCACGACGTTCCGATGCGGCAGGCGGACCCCTTTCGAGCGTCCGGTGGTGCCGCCGGTGTACGCCAGATGGGCGAGGTCGCGGTAGATGTCGATCTCGACGTCCGGCCGCTCGTCGGAGTGACCGGAGTGGAATTCCGTGAACTCGACCTCTCCCTGTCCGAGTGCCTCCGGCGGGTGAACGACGATGGTCAGCCGGACCGACGTCCGATCACGAACCGAAGCGAGCACGCGCGCGACCGGACCGACGGTGACGGCGGCGACCGCCCCGGCGTCGGCCAGCTGGGCGGCGAGGTCCTCGGGCGGGAGCAGGGGGTTCGCGGGGCTGAAGGTCGCCCCGGCGAGCAGCGTTCCGTAGTACGCGACCGGGTACGCCAGGCAGTTCGGCAGGTGGAGCGCGACGACGTCGCCACGCCCGATGCCCTCGGCGCGCAGGGCGTTCGCGAACCGGCAGGCCGCGCTGTATGTCTCGGTGAAGGTGAGGCTCTGGTCTCCGTGGGCGAAGGCCGTGCGGGAGCCCCAGCGGGCGGCGGCGCCGGCGAGCACCGAGCCGACCGGGACCTCGGGATAATCGAGCGACCGGGGGAACGGGGTGAGCTCCATCACTCGAACGTACGGACTTTGCGGTCAAAGACACAAGCGCTCGCGATGTCGCACCATGTGAACGAGCGCTAACATCGGTCAAACTCCCAAACGCGGTTAGAAGAGGTGACGAAGGTGTCTGACGGCCCGGGTCTGTACCAGCTTGCCGAAGAGCACGAGGAGCTGCGGGCCGCGGTGCGTGCCCTCGCGGAGAAGGAGATCGAGCCGTACGCGGCCGAGGTCGACGAGAACGAGCGCTACCCGATCGAGGCGTACAACGCGCTGGTCAAGTCGGGTTTCAACGCCGTGCACATCGACGAGGCCTACGACGGCCAGGGCGCGGACGCCATCGCCGCCTGCATCGTCATCGAAGAGGTCGCGCGTGTCGACGCGTCGGCGTCGCTCATCCCGGCGGTCAACAAGCTGGGCACCGTGCCGATCATCCTTTCGGCGTCGGAAGACCTGAAGAAGCTCGTACTGCCTTCGATCGCCTCCGGTGAGGCCTCGGCGTCCTACGCGCTTTCGGAGCGCGAAGCCGGCTCGGACACCGCCTCGATGCGCACCCGCGCGAAGCTCGACGGCGACCACTGGGTGCTGAACGGCACCAAGTGCTGGATCACCAACGCGGGTGAATCGTCCTGGTACACCGTGATGGCGGTGACCGACCCCGAGGCCGAGAAGAAGGCCAACGGCATCTCCGCGTTCGTCGTGCACAAGGACGACCCCGGCTTCACCGTCGGCTCGAAGGAACGGAAGCTCGGCATCAAGGGCTCGCCGACCCGCGAGATCCACTTCGAGAACTGCACCATCCCGGCCGACCGCATCATCGGCGAGCCCGGCACCGGCCTGAAGACCGCGCTGCGCACCCTCGACCACACCCGCCCGACCATCGGCGCGCAGGCGCTGGGCATCGCGCAGGGCGCGCTCGACGCCTCCATCGCGTACGTCAAGGAGCGCAAGCAGTTCGGCAAGTCGATCTCGGAGTTCCAGGGCGTCCAGTTCATGCTGGCCGACATGGGCATCAAGATCGAAGCCGCCCGGAACCTCGTCTACGCCTCCGCCGCGGCGACCGAGCGCGGCGACAAGCGCGGCGGCTACATGGCCGCGGCCGCGAAGGCGTACGCGTCGGACATCGCGATGCAGGTGACCACCGACGCCGTCCAGCTCTTCGGTGGCGCGGGCTACACGCGCGACTTCCCGGTGGAGCGCATGATGCGCGACGCGAAGATCACCCAGATCTACGAAGGCACCAACCAGATCCAGCGCATGGTCATGGCACGCGCCCTGCTCAAGGGCTGATTTCCGCCGTAAGTACATGAAGGCCCCCTTCCTTGCGATAGGCGTAAGGAAGGGGGCCTTCATGTACTCCGGATGCATCAGCCGAAAGATCCGTCGCCGCGTTCCGTGAAAGCGGTGCAACCGTCGTGTTCGAAGCGGACCATTCCGTCGAAGAACGAACGCGCGTTGGTGCAGGCGCCGTAGTCGTCGCCGAGCCGGCCGTGCAGGGCGACCCAAAAGACGCATCCGCCGCATTGCTCACCCTGTCGGTCGCCGAGGCGGTTGAATCGTTCGCGCCAGCGCGCATGGCAGGCGCGGTTGAACTGTTCGTCGTCGCCCGACCAGGGCTGATTCGTGTCGGGCATGGTGTGAGGTTAGAGGCGCCCGTACGCGCAGGCGATCGGTTTAACCCTCGGTGAGATGCTTCACGGAAGTACGGCGATCATGGACCGCCGGTGTCACTCTCGAAGGATGTTCTGGTTCGCTCCGGTGTCGTGGACACCGCACGACGAGGCCGAGCTGATCGCCGGCTGGCGGTTGTGGCTCGAACTCGGGGATCGCACGTGGCCGTCGGCCGCGTGGGACGGGACGGCGGCCGACGTCGTCAGGCCGTTGCGGGAGCTGGTCGCGGCCTGCGACGAGATCGAGACGGGATACCGCGGCGCCGTCGACGAGCCGTCCGAGGAGTTCATCCGGATCATCCAGTTCCTCGTGTGGACCGTCAGCACGGTGATCGAGCTGTGGGCCGACGACGAGGTCCCGCTCGACGCCGAGCGGATAGCGTTGCTGCACGCGGATCTGGCCGGGTTCGCCGAGCAGGCCGAGCGGGTGCTCGAGGTGCTGGCCGTCAGCGGCGGCTGGACGGGTCTGGCCGCGGAGCATCGGCGGACGGGTCGCTGAGCGACGCCGGGTTCTCGACCCAGGCGAACCGCGATCCCGCGAGGTGTTGGTCCAACGGGCGGTCGAGGGAGAGCAGGGTCACCGGATTGCCGAACGGGTCCTCGCCGGGCGCGATTTCATAGCCGAGCCGGATGACGGACTCTTCTTTCTCGTCGGACTCGACTTCGTGACGGGTGACACCGTCTTCGATCGACCACGTGCCGCCGAGGGCGCGATAGAACTTCAAGACCAGTTTGCCCGGAGTCGCCCAGGTGAAGCGGGAAACCGCGAATTCGGTGCTCCAGCTCGACCAATGGAGCCATCCGGAACCGTCACCGCGGAACGCCAGGTCGACGGACTCGACGCTGCCCGGATACACGATCTCGTCCGACCAGAGGCCGGTCAGCCGTTCGTCCGTCACGAAGGGGATTCTGCCGTACGGGAGTTCCTGTCGGGTACCTGTCGATCACGCTCCGGAGGTGCCGTCGGAGGCGCCCGGTGCCCTACCGTGATCCGGGTAAGTTGAATATTCACCGACCAGAAAGCTGATACCCGATGTTCGCTCGTTTCAAGGATGTCGCCCTCCTGCTGGGCCGGATCGGGGTCGGTGTGGTCTTCCTCGCACACGGCCTGCAGAAGTGGGAAAACGGGATCGACGGCACCGCGAAGTTCTTCGAGCAGACCGGAATCCCGCTCCCGACGCTCGCGGCGATCTTCGCGATCGCGGTGGAGATCGTGGGAGCCATCTTGTTCATCGTCGGTTTCCTGACGCCGCTGGTGGGCCTCGGCTTCGTCGTGGTCTCCGTCGGCGCTCTGCTTTCGGTGCACCTCGACAACGGCCTCACCGGCCAGGGCGGTTACGAACTCGTCCTCGTCCTGGCGGTCGCCGGGCTCGCGCTCGGTTTCAACGCCGGCAAGCTGTCGCTCGACCACGCGCTCTTCGGACGCAAGCGTGAGGCGAAGCAGCTCCAGGACGCCTGATCCACTGCGACGAACGGGGCTTTCATCGGCGGATGGAAGCCCCGTTCGCAGCGCTTCAGGAGGGGAGATCCGCGGTAGTCCGCTCCGCTTCGCGCCGGGAAGCGAGTTTGGCCGGATCCGCGTCGGTGACCTGGACCAGATGTGCGCCTGCCGCCAACGGCGTCAGAAATCCCGAAAGGATCCCTTCCGCGCCAGTCCATTCCACAGTGGACAGGACCCGGTCCTCAGCGGACAGTCCCAGGCCGGAGGCGCGGCAGCGGGCTTCGGCGAGCACTTCCTCCACAGTGGACGAACCCAGCGCCGGAGTGTCGCCGGGAATGGGGAACAACGGACTGAACTGGTCACCCGAAAGCCTGGCTTCGGTCAGGTAGTCCATCGCCCCGTCGGGTACGGAGCCGGCGGGCAGCCCGAGGCCCATGGGGTGCAGCGAGACGACGGCGGTCGCGGCCGCGTCGGAAACGCCGCCCGGCGCGACGAACGCCACCCGGGCGCCCGCGGTCTCGGTCACCACCCTGGCGCCGCACCACCACGCGCCCAGCAGCACGCCGGCGGTCTGCCAATGCGACGGCAGCACCACGGCGACCTCGTCGCCCGGTTCGACGTCGAACTCGTCGACCAGCCAGTTCGCCGTTTTGGCCGCCCAGTTCACCGTGGTCGCCACGGACAGTTCGACCCGGCTGCCCTGCTTGTCGTCGTAGTGCGTGATCAGCGGTTTCGCGGGCGACCCGAGTACGGGCCGCAGCAGCAGTTCGGTGAGGCTCACGCCCCCAACGCTAGTTCACGCAGGGAACGCTCGACGCGGCGAGCAGCGGAGCCGCCCCGGCCGCCCCGCCGCCACCGCCCCGGCCCACCAGACCGGAGACGAACGACCGCACGGCGGCGGGGTCGATCTCGACGATGCTCTGGCCGTCGGCGCTGCGGCCGTTGATGTTCACCACCGGAATCGTCGTGAAGGTCAGGTCGCCCGACGCGATCCCCTTCGCCTGCTGCGCGAACTCCAGCAGGTCCAGCCCTTCGTCGAGGACGATCGACCGGCGCACGACGTCCATCAGGCCCGCCATCGTCGACGGGCTGGTCAGCGTCCCCGCCGAGAGCACCTGGTTCAGCGCCGACGACAGGAACGTCTGCTGCCGCACGATGCGATCGAGGTCGCCGCGCGGCAGGTTCTTGCGCTGCCGGACGAACGAAAGCGCCTCACCGCCCGACACGGTCTGTTCGCCGCGCCGGAAGTTCGCGCCGGAGTCCTTGTCCTCGGTCGAGTGATTCAGGCAGACCTTGACGCCGCCCAATGCCTCGGTCAGCAGATAGAACCCGAGCAGGTTGACCTCGGCGTAGTGGTCGATGCGGATCTTCGTCAGATCCTGAACGGTCTGGACCAGTGCCTTGCGGCCTTCCTGATCGGAATCGCGTTCGAGTTTCGCCTGATCGGATTCGCCGCGGTGTGCGTTCGCGTAGTTGGTCTTCGCGACGCCGTAAGCCGAGTTGATCTTGTTGGGGCCGCGGCCGGGGATTTCGGTCCAGGTGTCACGCGGGATCGAGACACCGGACGGTTTCCCACCGTTCTTCGGGATCCGCAGGATGATGATGGTGTCGGTGTTGACGCCCGGCTTCTCCTCGGTGCGCAGTTCCTTGAGCACCCGGAGCGGCAGCGGATTGCCCTGCGCGTCGGTGCGCGCGTCGCTGCCGACCAGGAGGATGTCGTTCGCGCCGTCGTCAGCGGGCGGGGCCGCGGGATCGTCGGGTTTGCTCAGCGCGTTCGTCGTGGGGACGTTGTTCTGCAGCTGGTCCTTGGTGACGTACGCGTAGCCCGTCGTGCCGAGGGCGAGCAGGGACACGAGGCCGACCGCGATCCGGCGGGTGATCCGGCCGGCACGGCGCAGCGGGCGCTCGGGAACGGCGAGCGTGCCCGAGACCGCTTCGTCTTCGGCCGGGGCCGACGGCTGGGGGAGCGGCCGATTCCGCGGGTACGGCGTCGGGACGAACCGAGGCTTTTCGTCACTCTCGGTGTCCGATTTGGTGTCCTCTTCGGACTTCGGCTCCTCGTCGTCCAACTGCTCAGAACGTTCGTTGACGCCCTTGTCCTCGTCGCTCATCCCCGATCACCTCCCCTGGCGCTGCCGTTGTCCGATCGTAGGAGAAGGCTAGGCCACCGTGAGGTCGGCCACGCTGAGTACCCGGGATTAATTGACGCAGGGCACATTGCCCGCGACGATCGGCGTCGTGCTGGGCGCCGCCGGAGCACTGGAGGGCGGCTGAGCGGGCTTCGAGGGCGTCGAAGTCTTCGACGGCGCCGTGGTCGCGGTCGCGCCCTTGAAGTCCTTGCCGAGCAGCACCCGCACCTTGCCGGGGGCGACGTCACGATCCGCCTCGGCCTGCACCGTGGTGCCGAAGACCTGCTTGATCAGGGCCAGCGCGTCGTCGTCGCCCGGCGCGTACCGGACGACTGTCGAGTTACGGGTGCTGAGCTTGGTGTCGGCCGCGAGTTTGAAACCCTTGCCCTGCAAGAGGTTCCGGGTCTCGGTGGCCGCCGTGGGGGAGCCGGATCCGTCGAAGAGTTCGACGGTCACCGCCTCCGCGCCCGGCAAGGTGGCCGGGGTCTCGGCAGGCGCCTTCTCGCCGTCGGCGGTCAGGCGGGCGACCTCGGCCTGCACCTGCGCCGGGTCCACCCGGAGCACGGCGGCGCCGCCGATGTTCGCGTCGCCCTGGGTCGGGATGGTGTGGAACTCGACGTTTCCGCTGGTCAGCCCGCGCATCTGGGCGGCGAACTCGGGCAGATCCCAGCCCGCCGACAGCACGACCGACTTCTTTACCGCCTCGATCAGGTCGGAGATCTTCGCCGGGTTCATCAGGACGTCGGAGGAGAGCACCTTGTTCGCCAGCCCCGACAGGAAGGCCTGCTGCCGCGCGATCCGGTCGAGGTCGCCGTTCTGCAGGTCGTAGCGCTGACGGACGAACGCGAGCGCCTGCACGCCCTCGACGGTCGATTTGCCCGCGGGCAGGTCCACGCCGGACTTCTTCTCCTTGACCGCGTTGTTGAGGCAGACCTCGACGCCGCCGATCGCCTTGGTGATCTCGTAGAAGCTCGACAGGTTCACCTCGGCGTACCGGTCGATCATCTTCGGCTTGCCGATGAACTTCTCCAGCGTCGCGATCAGGTTCTTGCGGCCGGCGTCCTTGGCCTTGGCGTCGACGTCCTTGAGATCGGCGTTGCCCTGCTGCTGCAGCGTCTTCGACGTGTCGTTGTAGGCGTACACGTACGCGCTGTTGAGCTTGTGCTTGCCGAAGCCGCCGGTGATCTCGACCCACGAGTCGCGGGGGAAGGAGATCGCGACCGCCTTCTTACCGTCCTGGGGGATGTGCACCAGGATCATCGTGTCGGTCTGGCGCTCGCCGTCGGAAACACCGGCGTGCAGCATGTCGAGGACCTCGCGCGGCAGCGGGTTGCCCTGCGCGTCGGTGCGGCTGTCCTGGCCGACGAGCAGGATGTCGATCGCGCCGTCCAGCGGTTTCGCCGGCGGGTGGCCGTTGTCCTCGAAGATGTTCGTGGTCGCGAAGCCCTGCGACGGGTCACCGATGAACTGCCAGCCCCACCAGGTCAGCGCCAGGATCGTGATCGAGACCAGGCTGAACACGACCTTCACGCCGCGACGGGCGAACACCACGACGCCGCCGCCACGGCGCGCCGGAATGGGTGGCCCGGGCCACTCGGTCACGTGCGGTCCTCCACGAATCTCCCCAGGGCACACGCGTGCCTCGTCCATGACTCTACTGAGTCTCGTGTTAGACGTCCGTAGGCTGGTGAAAGGTTGCCCCGGTCGTGACACACTCGGCCGGTCGGTGAAGTCGTCGAGGGAGGATCGCGGGATGCGAGTGCTGGTCACCGGGGGTGCCGGATTCATCGGTTCGCATTACGTCCGGCAGGTACTGACGGGCGCGTACCCGAGCTTGGCCGACGCCGAGCTGATCGTGCTCGACAAGCTGACCTACGCGGGCAACGAGGCGAACTTGGAGCCGGTTCGCAAGAATCCGCGTTACCGGTTCGAGAAGGGCGACATCTGTGACGGCGCCCTGGTCAGCGAGCTCATGCGGGGCGTCGACCTGGTCGTGCACTTCGCCGCCGAGTCCCATGTGGACCGTTCGATCGCCGGCGCCGCCGACTTCGTGCTGACCAACGTGCTCGGCACGCAGACCCTGTTGCAGGCCGCGCTCGAGGCCGAGGTCGGGAAGTTCGTCCACGTGTCCACCGACGAGGTCTACGGCTCGATCGAGGAGGGATCCTGGGCCGAAGACCACGCTCTGGAGCCGAATTCGCCGTACTCCGCGTCGAAGGCGTCCTCGGATCTGTTGGCCCGTTCGTTCTTCCGCACGCACGGCCTGCCCGTCTGTGTCACGAGGTGCTCGAACAACTACGGTCCGTACCAATTCCCGGAGAAGGTCATCCCGCTGTTCGTGACCAATCTGCTCGACGGCAAGAAGGTCCCGCTCTACGGCGACGGGCTCAACGTGCGTGACTGGCTGCACGTGGACGATCACTGTCACGGCATCCAGCTCGTCGCCGACGGCGGCAGGCCGGGCGAGGTCTACAACATCGGCGGTGGCACGGAACTGACCAACCGCGAGCTGACCGAGCGGCTGCTGACCGCCGTCGGCGCGGACTGGGAGAGCGTCGAACCGGTCGAGGACCGCAAGGGGCACGACCGGCGGTACTCGGTCGACATCACCAAGATCTCGGAAGAGCTCGGATACGCGCCTCGTCAGTCCTTTGAGGACGGTCTGGCCGAAACCGTCGCCTGGTACAGCGGAAACCGAGCATGGTGGGAGCCGCTGAAGAACCGTGCGGGGGCGTGAACAAGTGCTGAGCATTCTCGTACCGGGCGGATCCGGGCAGCTGGGGCAGGATCTCGCGGCGCTGGCGCCGGACGCCGCTGCCCCGTCGTCGTCGGAACTGAACGTGCGCGACACCGGCCAGGTCGTCGCCGCGGTCACCGAACTGGCGGACCGGGCACGGGCGGCGGGGACGTCGCCGGTGGTGATCAACGCGGCGGCCTACACCGCGGTGGACGCGGCGGAAACCGATGAGGAGCGGGCGTTCGCGGTGAACGCGGACGGCCCCCGGGTGCTCGCCGCGGCGTGCTCGTCGCGCGGGGTGCCGCTCATCCACGTGTCGACGGACTACGTGTTCGCCGGTGACGCGACTTCGCCGTACGAGACCGGCGACCTGCTGGGCCCGCTGAACGCCTACGGACGGACGAAGGCGGCCGGTGAGGACGCGCTGCTCGGGTCCGGAGCCCGGTCTTGGATCGTGCGGACGTCCTGGGTGTACGGCAAGACCGGGTCGAACTTCGTGAAGACCATGGCGCGCCTGGAAAAGGAGCGCGAGGAACTGTCCGTAGTGGACGATCAGACCGGTTCGCCGACCTGGTCGCGCGACCTCGCCGCCGGGCTGCTGGAGCTGGCGGGCCGGGTCGCAGCGGGCGAAGGGCCTTCGCAGCGAGTGCTGCACTGCACGGGCGGCGGATCGACGACGTGGTGCGGGTTCGCGAAGGCGATCTTCACCGAACTCGGCGCGGATCCGGCTCGGGTGAAGCCGTGTACGACGGCGGAATTCCCCCGCCCGGCGGCGCGTCCGGCGTACGGGGTGCTGTCGAACGCCTCTTGGCGCGAGGCTGGTCTCACGCCGCTTCGGGACTGGTCCGACGCGCTGAAGGCCTACTTCGCTTCCTGAGGTCTCCCGCATTTCGTCCTCTGAATGCGGTACTTGCGTGTGCAACTACAGCATTCAGAGGACGAAATGCGGGAGGTCAGTGCTTCGTGCTCGCCTGGCGGTACGCGGCGACGGTGAGTTCTGCGCACGCACGCCAGGTGAAGTTCGCGACGTGGGCGCGGCGCGCGGCCGAGGTGGCGACGGCGTGCGGGTCGCTGACGGCGATCCGCAGCGCCTCCACGAGCCCGTCGACGTCCTCGTAGGGCACCAGGCTCGCGCAGTTCCCCGCGACCTCGCGCAGCGCCGGGATGTCCGTGCACACCACGGGAACGTCCGACGCCAGCGCTTCCAGCACCGGGAGCCCGAAGCCTTCGTCGCGCGACGGCAGCACCAGTGCGCTGGCCCCGGCGACGACGCGCCGGAGGTTCACGTCCGACAGGTAGCCGACGTGCCGCGAACGCGAGCCCACCGAGAACGAACCGGGGCCGACGAACACCAGATCCGGCAGATCCGGCGCGGCCTCGTGGGCCTGCTGGAGCCAGTGCAGTCCCTTCCGCGGCCCGGGCGCGCCCGCGAAGAGCAGGTACTTGTCGGGAAGGCCGAGTTCCTTGCGGCGCTCCGGATCCGGCGGGCGCGCGGTGAACCACGCCGGGTTCACGCCGAGCGGGGTGACGATGATCTTGCCGCGGTCCACGTCGAGCCGTTCGGCGACCTGATCGGCGACGGCGTTGGTGGGCGTGCAGATCGCGTCGGCGAGCTTGGCGCCGCGCCGGACCAGCCGCGGCAGCTCGTGATCGCTCGGCGCGAGCTCTTCGGGAGCGTCCAAAAAGGCCAGATCGTGGATGGTCACCACACCCGCCGCGCGGAACCGGCCGGGCAGCACGAAGTTGGTGCCGTGCACGACGTCCGTCGGCCCGGCGAACAGTTCCACCGGTGGCAGCTGCGAACGCAGCCACGCCTTCCGCAGCAACCGCGCCGCCACCGGCATGCCACGGGCGCGGACGCCGTGCGGGAGCACGTGCCGCAGCCGTCGCCAGCCGCGCAGCGTGAACGCGACGGCGCGAGTGTCCACTTCGGACATCGAGGCGAGCTCTTCGGACAGTGCGACGGTGTACCGGCCGATACCCGTCCTGGCACCGAGAAGCGGGGTCCCGTCGAGCAGGACGCGCAAGGGGCGGTCAGCCACGGCCGAGCCTCTGCTTGGCGACCTTGACCACGCGGCCGCCGACGCGCCGCGCCAGCTCCTTCGGCCCGCCGTCGGCGAGATACTCGCGGATCAGGTCGACGTCGCGGCGCAGCATTTCCTTGCCCCGCACCGGCGCGGTGACCACGAGGTCTTCCGAGCCGGGCAGCCGGTCCGCGGCGGGTCGCGGGTTCCGGCAGAACTCCACCAGCGGCTTCAGCGCTTCAGGCCAGGCGTAGCGCTGGGCGACGGCGGCCATCCGCTCGACGCAGCCCGCGGCGAACTCCTCGTCGTACAACGCCTTTTCCAGCGCGTCGGCCAGCGCGTCCACGTCCTCGGCGGGGACGACGACGCCGAGGCGCTCCTCGCGGACCAGGTCGGCGAACGAGTCGCCGTCGGTGGTGACGATCGGCAGCCCGGCCCACAGGTAGTCCAGCACCCGCGTGCGGAACGCGAACGTCGTCTCGACATGCTCGTAATGTGTGGTGACACCGCAGTTCGCGTCCAGCAGCCAGTTCTGGCGCTCCTCGTACGGCACCCACTGCTGGTTGAAGAACACGTGTTTGCCGGTGAGCCCGAGCGTGTCCGAAAGCAGCATCGTGCGCGCGCCGATGTCCATCTCGGTGACCTCGGGGTTCGGATGCTTCATCCCGAGGAACACCAGGCGGACGTCGCCGCGGCGCTGCCGCAGCAGTTCGATCGCCCGGACCAGGGTCAGCGGGTCGAACCAGCTGTAGACCCCGCCCGCCCACAGCACGACGTGATCGGTCTCGCCGATGCCGTCCAAAGTGGACCGGAGGCCGGGGCCGGTGCGCACGGGTGCCTGCGGTGACAGGCCGAACGGGACGATCGACAGCAGCGACTGGGTGGTCGGGTCGGCGTCGTACAGGCGCGGCGAGAGCCTGCCCATCGCGGCGAGGTGGCCCAGCCAGAAGTGGCGCTGACGCTCCGAAGCGCACAGGAAGAAGTCTCCGCGCTCCAGCTGCGCGTCGAGGACCTTGGTGACCCCGATGAGATCCAGTGCCCGTTTGTCGTCGGGCACGCCCTTGCCCTGTTCGAGCAGCTCCAGGTGCATCGGGTCGTACAGGTCCGCGACCACGATCTTGTGCGCGTACTGCTTCTTGAGCGAGGGCGCGAGCTCCAGCACGTGACCCTGCAGGATGATGATGTCGGCCCAGGCGATCGGTGTCTCCAGATCGCGCCGGGTGGCCGCGCTGACCCGGAACGGCGCGGGCGGCGGGTCGGCGAGCGGGTTGATCGTCACCAGGTGGACGTCGTGCTCGGTGGCCAGCGTGGCGGCCATGTTCCAGGCGCGGATCGCCGGGCCCGCCATCCGCTCGGTGATCGCGTCACCGGTGATCACCAGCACCTTGCGGCGCTGCCCGAAGAGCGCGTCGATACCGAACGTCTCGACCAGGACGTCGTGCGCGGCGAGATAGCGCGGCAGCGGATACGCGGGCTCCAAAGCCTTGCGCAGCAAGGGAAGCAGGTCGGCGTCGGTGCGGACGCGGGCGGCCTGTTCGGCGGCGCGCGACTCGGCGAGCGACGGCAGCAGTTCGACGAACTGGTCGATCGCCAGTACGCCGGCCAATGTCGTCCTCGGTACCTCGACCGGACCGGTTTCGGCCGGGCCGGTGCCCTGGGCGAGATCGAACCGGGTGGCGTCGAGATCGCCTCGCGCGGTCGCCCGGCGGACGGCCAGCGCCAGCGCGGCGGGCAGTGCACGCGAGAGAGTCTCGTCGGAGAGGTTCTTGTACAGCGCCGCCAAGGCGTTGCGCTCCAGCAAGAACGTCTCGCGCCCGGAGTCCGGGGCGTCCACTGTGGACATGGTGGCGTGGTGCTTGTGGTAGGTCAGCGACTCCGGCACGTAGCGCACTCGCCAGCCGCGCAGGTTCAGCCGCCAGCCGAGGTCGACGTCCTCGTAGAACATGAAGAACCGCTCGTCGAAGCCGCCGAGCTCGGCGAACACGCCGGCGCGGACGAACATCGCCGAACCGGTCGCGAACAGGACGTCCTTGGCGATCTCGTGTTCGGCGGCGGGGACGTCGGCCAGCGGGCTGCCGGCATGGCGTTTGTAGCCCATGCCGAACCAGGTGAGGCCCGCGTCGACGAAGTCGGTGCCGGTGCCGTCCCAGTCGAGGACCTTGCTGGCCACCGCGGCGACCGTCGGCTGCGCGCGCAGCTCGGCGACGGCCGCGCCGACCCAGCCGGGAGCCGGGCGGGCGTCGTTGTTGAGGAAGGCAAGGACGGTACCGGTGGCGTGCTTCGCGCCGAGGTTGCAGCCGCCCGCGAAACCGGAGTTCACCGGGGATTCGACGAGCTTGACGCCCGGCGCGGCGGCCTTGATCTCGGCGACGTCGGTGCCGCCGGAGGCGTTGTCGACGCAGATGACCTCGAGGTTCGGGTAATCGTGTTCAGCGAGTGCGCGCAGGCAGGTGACGGTGTCGGCGGCCCCCCGGTAGTTCACGACGATCACCGAGACGACCGGTTGCGTTTCCCCCTGCGCCAAAGCCGTACTCCCTGCTCTCGATTGGGGCAAGCTTAATTGCCCGCCCACGCGTCCCAGACCGCGCCTCGGCCCAGTGTCGCCCGTCGCCCGACGGCCCGCCGCTCGACCAGCGTGCGCGGCAGGCGGGCGGCGACGGCGCCCAGGACGCGGCATCGGAGGATCGGACGGAAGTTCGGTGCCGCCGGTTTCCCTCGAAGGGGGAGCACCGCGGTGAGGATCGCGAACTTCACCAGCTGGCGGATCGCCACCGCGCGCGGAGCGCACCGCAGGAGGGTGAGGAGGCGGTTGCGTTCATTCCACAGATGGAACTGGACCGAACCCGGCCGCGTGCTCGCGCCATGCTGGTGGGTGACGTCGGCTTCGGCGTGGACGACGTCCCAGCCCGCCAGCCGCAGCCGCCACGCGGTGTCGGTGTCCTCGTAGTAGCAGAAATAGGAGGCCGGGACGCCGCCGACGGAACGGAGCGCCTCGACGTCGAGCACGGCCGCGCCCCCGCAAAAGCCGAAGATCTCTTCGGCGGGTTCCGGCAGGTCGGCGCCGTGGCCGTCGGCGGTCAGGCGGACGCCGGTGGACTGGACGGTCCCGTCGGCCAGCGTCAGCCGGGCGCTCACGGCGGCGGCGAGCGGCGCCTTCGCGAGTGTGTCCTCGCAGGTCGCGAGCCACTCGGGCGTCGGAGCGGCGTCGTCGTTCAGCCAGGCCATCAGCGGAGTGTCCACTTTGTCCAGTGCGGCGGCCATGGCGCCCGCGTAGCCGGTGTTGCGCCGCAGCCGGAGCACTTCGGGCTTCGACGGATGGGCGGCGAGCAGGGCGGCAGTTCCGTCGTCGGAGGCGTTGTCGACGACCAGGGTCCGATGCGCGCGGGACTGCGCGGCGAGGGCGTCGAGGCAGGCGGTGATATGCGCGGCGCCGCGCCAGGTGACCACGACGACGGTGGTGCTGGTCATGGTGGAGAGAATAGAGACCATGCCCGAACTGGTCGTGCTCGCCGAGCAGCTGCTGGCGCCGGTCCCCGGCGGGACCGGCCGCTACACCGGTGAGCTGCTGCGCGCCCTCGCCGAGACGGCGCCGCCGGGCTGGACCGTGTCGAGCGTGGTCGCGCGGCACGCCGACATCGAGGCCGCGGTCGTCGAAGGGGTCGCGGGGCCGCGCGTGCTGCCGGTCCCGCCCCGGGCGCTGATCGCCGCTTGGCAGCTGGGCCTGCCGTGGTGGCCGGGCGGCGACGCGGTCCACGCGCCGACACCGCTCGCGCCCGCACGGGTGCCGAAGGGACGGACGCTGTCGGTCGCGGTGCACGACACCGTGCCGTGGACGCATCCCGAGACGCTGACCCCGCGCGGCGTCGCGTGGCACAAGGCGGTGATCGCGCGGGCCGCGTCGCGGGCGACCGCGCTGACCGTGCCCACGCAAGCGATTGCGGACGAGCTCGCCGGGCTCGTGCCGGTTTCGGTGCCGGTGCGCGTGATCCCGCACGGGGTGCGGCCGCCCGCCGGATTCGTCGAGGTCGCGCTGCCGGAGCGGTACGTGCTCGCGATCGGGACGATCGAACCGCGCAAGGGCATCGACGTGCTGATCGACGCCGTCGGCCGGATCGGGGTGCCGCTGGTGCTGGCCGGCCAGCCGGGCTGGGGCGGTATCGACCCGCGGGCGCTGGCGCGCGAGCACGGCGCCGACGTCCGGCTGCTGGGGAAGGTGAGCGACGCGGAGCTGGCGTTCACGTTGCGGGGCGCGTCGGTGCTGGCGATGCCGAGCCGGGCGGAGGGATTCGGGCTGCCGCTGATCGAGGCGATGGCGGCCGGGGTGCCGGTGGTGCATTCGGCCGCTCCCGCCCTCGTCGAGGTGGCCGGGGGAGCGGGCGTCACCGTCCCTGTCGGGGATGCGCAAGCGCTTGCGGACGCCCTTCGCGACGTCCTCGACCATCCGGAGCGTGCGGCGGCGCTGCGTGACAGTGGTCTCAGCCGTTCGAGTGAGTTCACGTGGCAACGAGCCGCTTCCGCCGTTTGGGGCCTCCACCTGCGCTAGCAGTTTGTCGGTTCCTCACCGCGGGCCTGGTGCATCGCCGTACCCTCCTAGGGTGACCGATGACCCTCGCGTGCTGATCGACGCGACCGCCGTCCCCGCGGACCGGGGTGGCGTCGGTCGTTACGTGGATTCGCTGGTCGCGGCGCTGGACGAGGACGGCGCGCGGATCACCGTCGTCTGCCAGCCGCGGGACGCGGTGCTGTACGACCGGCTCGCGCCCGGCGCGCGGATCGTGCCCACCTCACCGTCGACGTCGACCAGGACGGCCAGGCTGACCTGGGAGCAGGCGACCCTGCCGCGGCTGGTGCGGCGGCTCGCCGCCGACGTCGTCCACTCGCCGCACTACACGATGCCGCTGGCGAGCCCGGCCGCTTCGGTGGTGACGTTGCACGACGCGACCTTCTTCACCGACGCGGTCCTGCACTCTTCGGTGAAGGCGCGCTTCTTCCGCGCCTGGACCGCGACTGCGCTTCGCCGCGCGACACTGTGCGTCGTACCGAGCATCGCCACGGCGGCCGAGCTGGAACGCGTCGGCCAGGTGCGCACGGCAGAGCTGGAGATCATCCACCACGGCGTCGAACCGGATCGGTTCCATCCGCCCTCGCCGGCGGAGATCGAGGCCGCGCGCAAGGCCGTCGGACTCGGGAAGACGCCGTACGTCGCCTTCCTCGGCGCGCTGGAACCGCGCAAGAACGTGCCCGCGCTGATCCGCGGCTTCGCGCACGCCGTGATCGGCAGGCCGAACCCGCCCGCCCTGGTGCTGGCCGGGCAGCCGGGCTGGGATTCGCAGGTCGAGCGCGCCCTGGACGCCGTTCCGCACCGGCTGCGGGTGATCCGGGCCGGATACCTGCCGTTCGACACGCTCGCCGGTTTCCTCGGCGGCTCCGAACTGGTCGCCTATCCGAGCCTCGGCGAGGGATTCGGACTGCCGGTGCTGGAGGCGATGGCGTGCGGCGCGAGCGTGCTCACGACGCGACGGCTTTCGCTGCCCGAGGTCGGCGGGGACGCGGTCGCCTACTGCGGTGTCGGCGCCGGTGACGTCGCCGCGGCCATCTCGGAGCTGCTCGACGCCCCGGCTCGCAGGGCCGAGCTGGCCGAAGCCGCGCTTCGGCGGGCGAAGGAGTTCTCGTGGGCGACGACCGCGGAGCGGCACCGTGAGGCTTACGCGAAGGCTTGGTACCGGCATGCGCAGCGGCGGGCGGGCTGACCCACCTCGTGAGTGTTGAGGACGGTTAGAACCGTCCTCAACACTCACGAGGTGGGTGGGGCGCCAGGCGCGTTCGGTGACGGGTGGACAATGGCCGCGTGACTGAGCACCCCAGCTACGGCGACGGGATCGCCGTCGTGACCGTGACGTACTTCCCCGGCGAGACTCTCGAGAAGTTCCTCGACACCCTCGAGAAGGCGACCGACCGGGACGTCCAGGTCGTCGTCGCCGACAACGCCTCCACGGACGGCGCGCCGGAGAAGGCCGCCCGCCGGGACAACGTCAAGCTGCTCAGCATCGGCGAGAACGTCGGTTACGGCACCGCGGCCAACCGGGGTGTCGCGGAACTCGACGACAGCTACGGCTGGGTCGTCGTGGTGAACCCGGACCTCGAATGGGAGCCCGGCTCGCTCGACGCGTTGCTCGAGGTGGCCGAGCGCTGGCCTCGCGGTGGCGCGTTCGGCCCGCTCATCCACGATCTCGACGGCACGGTGTATCCGTCGGCCCGGCTGCTGCCGTCGTTCGGCCGCGGGATCGGGCACGCGGCGTTCGGCAAGATCTGGCCGGGCAATCCGTGGACGCGGCAGTACCGGCAGGAGACCGGCACCCCGGTCGAGCGCACGGCGGGCTGGCTTTCCGGGTCCTGCCAGCTGTTCCGTCGCGAGGCCTTCGACTCGGTCGACGGGTTCGACACGCGCTACTTCATGTACTTCGAGGACGTCGACCTCGGCGACCGGCTGGCCCGCGCCGGCTGGCTGAACGTGTACGCGCCTTCGGCCAGTGTCATGCACATCGGCGGACACTCGACTTCGCAGGCTTCGGCGAAAATGCTGCGCGCGCATCACGACAGTGCGTATCGCTACCTCGCGGACCGTCACCGCGGTCTCCTGTGGAAGCCGGTCATGCTCGCGGTGAAGGCCGGTCTCGCGCTGCGCCTCAAGCTCGAAACGCGCCGGAAGTAGCCGTTCCGGCCACCGGAATTCACGCGACCGGGCTCTTCGTCGTCGTTACCGTCGGTGCATGGACTTCGCCGCACTGGACACCTGGCTGACGGAACGAGCCGGGGAGGACCGCTTCTCCGGGGTCGTGCTCATCCGGCGGGGTGACGAGACGCTGTTAGAAAGCGGCTACGGCCTGGCCAGCCGCCGCTGGTCGGTGCCGAACGCGCCGGACGTGCGGTACGACACCGCGTCGATCACCAAGGTCGTCACCGCGATCGCCGCGCTGCGGCTGGCCGACGAGGGCCGGTTGGACCTCGACCGCCCGATCGGCGAGATCATCGACCTCGAAGGCACGGTGATCGCGGCCGGGGCGACGACGCGGCACCTGCTCACGCACACGTCCGGGATCGCCGACGACGCCGACGAGGAGGCTGGCGAGAGTTACGAGGCGTTGTGGGTCGACAAGCCGGTGTACTCGGTGGTCGAGACGCGGGATCATCTGCCCAATTTCGCTTACCGGGCACCGAATTTCGCGCCGGGCGAGGGCTGCCGGTACTGCAATTCGGGATACGTCCTCGCCGGGCTGGTGATCGAGGAGATCACCGGAAGCGCGTATCGCGACCACGTCCGGGAGACCGTGCTCGACCGCGCGGGAATGACCGATTCGGGGTTCTTCGACCGGAGTGATCCGCAGCCCAGGGTCGCCGAAGGCTGGGACCCGATCCTCGACGGCGAGCGGATCACCGGCTGGAAGCAGAACATCTTCAGCTACCCGCCGATCGGTTCACCCGACGGAGGCGCGTACTGCACCGTCGGCGACCTCGTGCGGCTTCTGCGGGCGATCCGCGAAGAACGGCTCTTGAGCCCTGAGCGCACGAAGGAGTTCCTCACGCCGCAGGTGCTCCACAGCAGCGGCGTTTGGTACGGCTTCGGCCTCGAATTCGTGCTGGCGCCGGACGGTTCGGTGCGGCACTACTACAAGGACGGCGGGAACGTCGGAGTCTGCTCGCTCATGCGGCACTATCCGGCCGAAGGGCTGGACGTCGTGATGCTGTCCAACGCCACGTACGGCGGGGGTGCGGCGATCAAGGAGATCGATCGGGTGATCCAAACCGCCTGAGATGCCATCCCGTGATGCCATGAAAGGTCCTCTACTCGCAAATTTCGCGAGTAGAGGACCTTTCATGGCACGTGAGGGGCTAGATGCCGTCCAGACGGCGCGAGAGGTTCGAACGTCCTGAAGGGTTCTGCTTCACCGTCGGCACCAAGCCGCCGACCTCGTTCTCGACGGTCTCCGGCTCCGGCTGCTCGATCAGCGGGCTCTGCACCGGCGCGGCGGGCGGCCGCCGGGTGAGCGGGGTCGTCGCCTGCGGCAGCGGTCTGGTCTGCTGAGGGGTGCCGGGACGCCGCGGGTACGGCTGCGGCTGGGTCGAGCCTTCGCCCCGCACCGCCGGCAGGTCCAGCCGCGTCGTCGGTTCGGGCCCCGCGAGCGGGTGGTCGTTCTCCGCGATCAGCGAAGCCGGTAGCTGAGTGGTCGTGTCCGGGTCCGACGAACGGTCGATCTCGGCGACCACCGACCGGGGGATCTGCTGAGTGTTCGCGGAGTCCATCGGAGACGTCGCGTTGTCCGGTGTCACGACGAAGGCTCCACGCGCGCTTGCGCGTGCGAGCAAGGCGTCCGCCCGAGCACGGGGGTCCATTCCCCTAGGCCTCCCGACTGACCTGGGGCCCTCTGGGTTCAGGGCCGACTGTGTGTTGTCTAGGGTAGGCCCTAGGGGCGGCTGCCGTCAGCAGACCCGCAAACGTCTTCCGACAAATGTCGGTGTCAGGCTTCCATGTCCGAAAGGATCCGGGTGCTGGAATCGGCCTTGTCCGTGCCGCCGATGCCGTAGATCATCGAGATGTTGTTGCGGGCCCCAGCCTCGACCTCGTCGGCGGGGAGCTCGTCGACGTTGCGCCGGTCCCCGCCATTGCAGAACTCGAGCTCCGTGTCCGGGTACGCCGCACGGATCAGGTCGAACGACTCGTTGATGCCCGGCCCCTGCTCGACGGCGATGTACACGTCGTCGACGATGCGCAGCGCGCGGACGATCCTGGCCCGGACGTCCTCGACCTGGATCACCCTGCCCTTCTTGAGGACCTGCTGGTGATCGTTGTTGACGATGACGATCAGGTAGCCGGACCGTGCCTGAGCGGCTTCGAACAGGTCGAGATGGCCCTGGTGGAGCGGGTTGAAGTACCCGCTGACGATCGAGGCCTTCGCCGGTCGCTCGGTCATCGTCGGTGTCCTCCGTAGGCTTACGGTTTCGGGTGGCCCGCCCACCCTAGCCGAGCGCCGGGTAGTTTCCGTGTGTGCGCTTCCGTCCTGCCTTCGAGCTGGACCTGGACACCGTTCTGGGCCCGCTGAGCCGTGGGTCGCGTTCGCCCAACGTCGTCCGGACCGAGGGCGGGGTCACCTGGCTGGCCGCGAACACCGCGGACGGCGCGGGGACGCTCGCGCTGCTGCGCCGCGCGGACGGCGAGATCGAGGCGGAGGCCTGGGGCCCGGGCTCGGACAGGCTGCTCGAAGGTGTCCCGGCGATGCTCGGCGCATTCGACGACGACTCCGGATTCGTCGCGCACCACGACGTCGTCGCCTCGGCCCGGCGGCGGAACCCGGGACTGCGCCTCGGCTCGACCGGCCGGGTGTGGGACGCGCTGGTGCTCGCCGTGCTGGAACAGAAGGTGACCAGTGCGGAGGCGCTGCGGTCGTGGGGCGAATTGTGCCGCTGGTTCGGCGAGCAGGCGCCGGGTCCGGGGCCGTCCCGGCTGCGCGTGCCGCCGACGCCCGTCGCCATCCGATCCATTGTGGACTGGAAATGGCATCGCGCCGGGGTGGACCTGAAACGGCGGACGACACTGATCGCGGCGGCGCGCGTCGCGCCGCGGCTGGAGAAGGCCGTCGAACTGAAGGGTGTCGAAGGCCGGGCCTGGCTGCGGAAGGTGCCCGGTATCGGCGTGTGGACCGCGGCGGAGATCGCGCAGCGCGCCTGGGGCGACCCGGACGCGGTGAGCTTCGGCGACTACAACATCCCGTCGATGGTCGGGCACGCGCTCGTCGGCACGAAACTCGACGACGTCGGGATGTCCGAAGTGCTGGCGCCGTATTCGCCGCAGCGGCAGCGCGCGGTGCGCTACCTGTCGACGGCGGGATTCCGGCGGCCGAGGTTCGGGCCGAAGATCGAACTCCGCGACTACCGGGCGATGTGACTCAGTTGCCCCAGCCCTGCGGCGGGTACGGCTGCTGCTGGCTCGGGTACTGCGGCTGCTGCTGCGGGTACTGGTGGTACGGAAGAGCGGGCGGCTGCGGTTTGCTGTTCGACTTAACCAGGAAGTAGATCCCGACACCGACCCCGGCCAGGATCAGGACGCCGACCACCAGCACCAAGAGGAAGACCATGCCGAGAGACTAACCCGCGGTCCGGTCACCAGCCCGGCGGCCGTTGCCGCGGGGGCCCGCCCGGGTGCTGCTGCGGCGGGTACGGGCCTTGAGGGCCGCCCGGCGGGTACTGCGGCGGGTACGGCGGCTGGGGCGGATAGGGCGGCGGTTTCGGCTTGTTGAGCGTCTTGATCAGGAAGAAGACACCGACACCCACGCCCGCGAGCACAGCGACGATGACCACCAGTTGAAAGATCCCGACCACGGCACACCCCCTCTTGTTCGTTCGGAGGGTAATGCCGGCCGGCCGGACTCAATGCGCGGGGCGTTCCTGGAGCCGCGTGCGGTAAGCCGTGACGTTCGCGGCCAACGCGGCGTTCACGATGGCGACCGCCTCCCCTTGGGTCAGCCCGAGTTTGCGGGTGATCGCGGCGTATTCGGCGGCGGCCTTCTGCGCCAGTTTCCGGTTCTGGTCGCCGGAGTCGCCGACGAAGGTGCCCGCCCGGCCGCGGGTTTCGATCAGGCCCGCTTCCTCGAGTTCGCGGTAGGCCTTGGCGACCGTGTTGGGGGCGATGCCGAGGTCTTCGGCGAGTTTGCGCACCGTCGGAAGTTTCGTGCCGACCGGCAGCGTCCGATCCTTGATCTGGGCGGCGAACGCCGAACGAACCTGCTCGTAGGGAGGGATCGGCGAGTTGGTGTCGACGCTGATGATCACTTCGGTGCTCCTGGTTCTCGGTTCGCAGACTTGATCAGAACACCGCCTTCCCCGGTGGAGAGGAGCTCAGCGATGTCCTGCGAAGCCGGACCACGAGCGTAGCCAGAAGGCTGATCGCGACGCTTCCCAGTAAGTAGGCCCACAGCCATTTGGCGAACTCCGGTATCGCGGAGGTCAAGGGAAGACCCAGGTAGACCCCGGCGGGCATGAGGGTCAGTTGCGTGTCCTTCTTGCGGAGCATGTCGTCCGTGCGCAGGGAGATCTCGTCGTCGGCGAGGCTGGGCTGCTTGATCACCTGCCGGGCCAGCGCGAAGGACAAGGCGCCGAGGACGGCGATTCCCGCCACGTAGGTGAAGCCGATCAGCTGCTTCTCGGTGGATTCGGCGAGGAAGCCGACGGCAAGGCCGAGACCGATGCCGCCGACGGAGCTGACCAGCCACAGCGTGACCGTCCCGGGGCCGGCCACCTCGAATACGCCGAGCCGCTTTCCGTGCGCGATCCGGCGGGGCACCGACCGCGCCAGCCGCTGTTCGGCTTTGCGTATCCGGAGCGTGGTCCACCAGACGAGACCGGCCAGGACGACGAAGGTCATCAGGATCGCGACGAGCGCGCCCGATTCGGAAATCCTCGGCCAGTCCGCCTTGTGGCGTGACATGAGCGTGGGAGCTCCACCCGAGGTGCCGAGAAAGAACTCCTGACTCAGGAAGAACCAAACGCCCCAGGTGGCTCCGAGCAGAGCCACGGCCACCCAGATCGTCTGTCTCTTGATCCTGCCCCGCAGCTTCAGCCTGGTCAGCTGAAGCTGCTGGGATTCGTTGAGAATCACCACAGCGCCCCCTTGTATCAGTGATCGTATCGCCATGATGGCACAATCACTGATACAAACGCAAGGGCTACTGACGAGGCGGCACTACCTGTGTCCGGTCGCTGTCGGGGACGACCTGGGTGGCGTCGCCGCCCGCCGGGGAGACGACCTGGGTCCGGTCGGCGTTCGCGGGCGACACGACCTGCGTGCGGTCGGCGTTCGCGGGGGAGACCACCTGCGTGCGGTCGGCGGCGGCCTGTTGGTGCGGGGAGACGACCTGCGTTCGATCCGCGTCCGCGTCGATCGGCGGCCCGGCCTGCGGCGGAGGCGGTGGGAAACCGGGCTGAGGCATGCCGGGAGCGCCGAACGGGCTGGGTGCCGGAGCGCCGGGCGGCGGCGCGAAACCCGCCGGGGCCGGGGTCGGGGGCGGCGGGAAGCCGGGCGCCTGGCCGAAGCCGGGCTGAGGCGGCGGCGGGAAACCAGGCTGCTGCCAGTTGCCCTGCGGAGCGGGGCCACCGGCGGGCGGCGGAGGCGGCGGGAAGCCCGGAGCCGGGCCGCCACCGCCGAAGTTCGGGTTCTGCGGGAAGGTCATCGGTGGCTTCTTCGCCTGGTTGACCTTCACGATGATCACCACGATCACGATGATGACGACGATGATCGCCAAGATCAGCAGAAACCAGCCGAAGCCGTCACCGTCACCGCTGCTGTGGACCCGGACCCGGTCCAGGTATGGCGTCAGCGTCGTCAGCATCATTCCCCCTTAAGAACGTCAGCCGACACCCTAACGGCCGGACGCCGCGGGCACGGCGGCTTCCATCAGTTCGGCGAGATCTTCCGACCCGTTCGGCAGGGAATCCACCGGCCACCAACGAAGATCGTCCGATTCGTCGCTTTGGACCGGTTGCGCTCCGCGTGGTGCGCGCACCACGAATCGCACGTCGAAATGCCGGGTCGGCACGCCGAGCGAACACGTGATCGGGTGAACGTCGAGATGTACCGGAGCCGGGTCGATCACGAGGTCGTCGATGCCGGATTCTTCGCGTGCCTCACGAAGAGCGGCGTCCGCGAGCGTCGCGTCGCCGGGTTCGCAATGACCGCCGAGCTGCAACCAGCGGCCGACCCGCGGATGCAGGGTGAGGAGCACGTTCTCCGCGTCGGCGTCGAGAAGGACGGCCGACGCGGTGATGTGCCCGGCCGCGCATTCGCGGCGGCAGACGTCGTCTCGTGCGGCGAGGAAACCGAGATAGGCCTGGCGCAAGGATTCCTGGGCCGCGTCCGCCGGTCGCCAACCGGACAATGTGGACACGACGTCGTCGTGCAGGGTCACAGTTCGAGAAGTCCTTCACCGGGTTCGACGGGGCCTCGAGCGGGCGGGAGCGCGGCGGGATGCCCGATCGCGACCGCGCCGAGCGGTTCCCAGCGCTCGTCCAGGCCGAGGACGTCGCGCACGATGTCCGCGGCGAAGATCGTCGACCCGATCCAGCACGAGCCGAGATCTTCGGCGGCGAGCGCGACCAGCAGGCCTTGCACGGCCGCTCCGCCCGCGACGGTGAACATCGTGTGCTCACAGGCGTTCCGGCGGTCGTCGCGGTAGGTGTGCGCGCCTTCGGCGACGAGGAACGGCACCACGACCTCGGGCGCGTTGTACAGGATGTCGCCGCGGCTGAGCCGTTTCGCGACCTGTTCGGCGGTGAAGTCGTCGCCTTCGAGATCGGCCTGCCACGACGCCTTCATCGCGTCGAGAAGCTTGCGGCGCAAGCCTTCCTCGCGCAGCCACACGAACCGGACCGGCTTCGTGTGATGCGGCGCGGGGGCCGTCAGCGCGGTCCCGACCGCGCGGCGCAGCACCTCGGGATCGACCGGCTCGCCGGTGAACGACCGGATCGAACGCCGCGCCAGCACGGCCTCCCGGCGGCCCTGCGCGATGGATTCGTTGGTGCCGAGGCGGAACAGGTCCTCCTCGACCGGCCGGAGCAGTTTGCGAGCCGTCGAGCCGTCGTCGGTGAGCTGGAGGCCGCGCACGACGGCGACCGGTGTCCCGCCGAGCTTGCCCTTGACCAGATCCGCGGCGGCGGCGAGTTCGTCGGCGATCGCCACTTCGGTGACGGCGAGTTCGTTGCCCTGGCCGTCGACCTCGCCCGCGTACGAATGCAGCACCCGCAGGCCGGAGGCGCCGATCGCGGCGTCGGTCTGCCCGACCCGCCACGCACGGCCCATCGTGTCGGTGACGATGACGGCGACCTCGACGCCGAGCCGTTCGCGCAGCCCGTTCCGCAGCGCGAGCGCGGAAGCGTCCGGATCCGACGGCAGCAGCGCGACCTCACCGGAGGCCACGTTCGAGGCGTCCACGCCGGACGCCGCCTGCACGATGCCGAGTTTGTTCTCGGTGATCACCGTCCGGTTGATCCGTGCGATCACGCGGACGGACTCCTCCTCGACGAGCTTGCGCCGGGCGGCGTCACGCTCCTCAGGATCGGACGGGACGCGGATGAGCATGCCCTCGGTCTTGGAGACGATCTTGCTCGTCACGACCAGGACGTCACCCGAGCGAAGCCACGGGGCCGCCTCGACGATCGCGCCGGTCAGATCGTCGCCGCGCCGGAACTCCGGCAGGCCTTCGACCGGCAGGATCTCGATCTTCGCCGAAGCGTGGTCAGTCAACGGAAACTCCCGCCAGATCGAAGGCCGCGCGCACCATCGCCGCGGTCGCGTCCACATCGGACATCAGCAGGGGCACGTCGCGGACCGCGACACCCGGCACGTCGACGGTTTCGCCCTCGGCGACCAGCCAGCCGTCGAGCACACCCTCCGGAGATTCCTTGCGGGAACCGTAATGCCGCCCCACGGCCTCGGCGGAGGTCTCCACGCCGATCGCGCTCAGGCACGCGTCGGCCATACCGCGCAACGCCTTCCCGCCGATGATCGGCGAGACCCCGACGACCTTGGCGCGCGTCTTCCGCAGCGCGTCACGGATTCCCGGGACGCCGAGCGTCGTGCCCACCGAGACCACCGGATTCGACGGCGCGAACAGCACGATGTCGGCGGCCGAGATGGCGTCGAGCACGCCCGGTGCCGGCTTCGCCTCGTCGGCACCGACGGCGATGATCGAATGCGCCTTCGGCTCGGCGCGATAGCGCACCCACCACTCCTGGAAGTGGATCGCCTTGCGCTGGTCCGGGTCTTCCGGATCGTCGATCACGACATGCGTTTCGACGCGGTCGTCCGACATCGGCAGCAGGCGCACGCCCGGCTGCCAGCGATCGCACAACGCCTCGGTGACCTGGGACAGCGGATAGCCCGCGCGCAGCATCCGCGAACGGATGAGATGCGTCGCGATGTCCTTGTCGCCCAAGCCGAACCAGGTCGGCTCGGCGCCATAGGCGGCGAGCTCCTCCTTGACCGTCCAGGTCTCGCCGGCGTGACCCCAGCCGCGCTCGGTGTCGATCCCCCCGCCGAGGGTGTACATGCAGGTGTCCAGGTCCGGGCAGATGCGCAGACCGTGCATCCACACGTCGTCCCCGGTGTTCACCAGCGCGGTCACCTCGTGCGGCGACTCCGGCGCGGAACCCCTCGCGGGCAGACCCAGTGCTTGTTTGACCCCCAGCAGGAAGCGGGCCCCGCCCACTCCGCCGACCAAAATGACGACCTTCACGACGGGCGATCCTCGCACGCGCCGGGTCCCGGGGCCCAGTAGCGGTACCTGTGGTGCTCCGTACAGCCCAGGCTCTCGTACAGCTTCAGCGCGCCGGAGTTCGCCATCGCGACCTGCAGGAGCATCCCGGTCGCGCCCTGATCGGCGCCCCAGGCGCCCACGGCGTTCATCAGCCCCCTGGCCAGCCCGCGCCGCCGGAACTCCGGCCGTACCTCCAAACGGGCGATGTGCAGCCACTCGCCGACGACCGCTCCGCGCACCGCGCCTGCCGTGACGCCGTCCAGCTCCACGATCCCGAAGCCGACCTTGCCGGTGCCGAGGACGTGCCGCGGTGCCTCCGGCGGGTCCGCGCTGCCCGCCGTCATCTCCCACCATCCGGACGTCGGCTCGTCGAGGATCACCGCTCCCGCCGAGGTCCCGCGCGAGAGCGGCCCGGTGAGCAGGCGGACCTCGTGCGCGGGCTTGTGTTCCACATAGTGGACCCAGCCGGAGGCGGCGAGTTCGTCTTCGAGAGACGTGTTCTGGATCACCTGAACGACCGCCGGGATGGCATGATCGTGGGCGAAGTCACAGACCGCCCGCAGGGCGTCTGGCAGCGGTTTTCCCGGGTTACCGATCGCCAGGGCACTGTTGGCCCGTGCGGTGAACCCGTCCGCCCAGCGGAGCCTCCAGTCGCCGATCCGGCTCTCCAGCAGGGGAGTCCAAGCCTGGCTACAGGTGAGCTCGAGCATTTCCGCACTGTTCACGGTTAGATTGTGCCAAGGAAGGCAGTGGAGGGACCCCGATGAGCATCGCGCGCAAGGACGACAGGCACAACGAAGACCTGGTCCGCGAGATCTCTGACGGCTTCAACCGGGCGTTGGGCGCGGAAAAGGCCGTCGAGAAGGGCGAGACGGACACAGTGGCGGCGAAGCCCGCCGCGCCGAAGTTCGTCATCACCGGGGACAGCAGAGCCACTCCGCCGCCGCGCCGGAAAGACCGCTGAAAGCCCATACCCGGGGTATGGATAAGGGTGGCCTAAGCGGGCCGGTCGCGCCCGTGGGCGCGTAATGTCCGTTGCAGACTGGTGAAGCAGAGATAAAGCAGGAGTGCGCAGTGACCTACGTGATCGCCGAGCCCTGCGTCGACGTGCTCGACAAGGCGTGTATCGACGAGTGCCCCGTGGACTGCATCTACGAGGGTGACCGCATGCTGTACATCCACCCGGACGAATGCGTCGACTGCGGTGCCTGCGAGCCGGTCTGCCCCGTCGAGGCGATCTACTACGAGGACGACGTCCCCGACGAGTGGAACGACTACACCAAGGCCAACGTCGACTTCTTCGACGAGCTCGGCTCGCCCGGTGGCGCCTCCAAGGTCGGCAAGACCAGCCACGACCCCGCCTTCATCAAGGCTCTTCCCCCGCAGGGCGAATGAGCCGGGTCGCTCTTCCCGATTTTCCCTGGGACTCCCTCGCCGAAGTCAAGGCGAAGGCCCAGGCGCATCCCGGCGGCATCGTCGACCTGTCGATCGGCACGCCGGTGGATCCGGTCCCCGAGAGCATCCGCGCGGCGCTCGCGTCCGTGTCGGAGATCCCGGGGTACCCGACTACGCACGGGATCCCCGAGCTCAGGGCCGCCGCGATCGACGCGCTTTCGCGGCGGCACGGCATCGAGGGCGTTCCCGAGACCGCCGTACTGCCGACGATCGGTTCGAAGGAACTGGTCGCTTCGCTGCCGCGGCAGCTGGGGTTCGGCCCCGGCGATCTCATCGTCATCCCCGAGGTGGCGTACCCGACCTACGAGGTCGGCGTGCTGCTGGCGGGTGCTTCCCTGCTGCGCGCGGACAGCACGTTCGCGCTCGGCCCGCAGCGGCCCTCGATGCTGTGGATCAACTCGCCGTCCAATCCGACCGGGCGGGTGCTCGGTGTCGACCACCTGCGCAAGGTCGTCGAATGGGCGCGCGAACGCGATGTCGTCGTGGTCTCCGACGAGTGTTATCTGGCGCTGGGCTGGGAAAGCGAGCCCGTGTCGATCCTGCACCCGGACGTGCACGGCGGCTCCCTCGACGGTCTGCTGGCCGTCCATTCGCTGTCGAAGTCCGCGAACCTCGCGAGCTATCGCGCCGGATTCGTCACCGGTGACCCGAAGCTCGTCGCCGGCCTGCTGGAGATCCGCAAGCATTCCGGGCTGATCGTGCCGCGGCCGGTGCAGGAGGCCATGGTCGCCGCGCTGAAGGACGACGAAGCGCTTGCCGTGCAACGGGAACGCTACGCGCGCCGTCGGCTGGTGCTGCGGAAGGCGTTGCTGGACAGCGGTTTCGAGATCTCGCATTCCGAGGCGGGGCTGTATCTCTGGTCCACGCGCGGTGAACCCGCGCTCGACACGGTCGACTGGCTCGCCGAACGCGGCATCCTCGCCGGTCCGGGCACGTTCTACGGGCCGGCCGGGGGGAACCACGTCAGGATCGCCTTGACGGCGACGGACGAGCGGATCGACGCGGCCGTGGAGCGGCTGGCTTCCTGATTCAGCGAACGTCGCGACCGGTGAAACCCCGGTAGACGAATCGCGTCAGCGCCTCGACGGCTTCTTCTTCGGAGATCGCCGACGGGTCGAGCAGCCACGTGTGCGCGAAACCGTTGACCAGTTCGGCCATCATGGCGAGCGTGACCTGCTCCGACGCAGGGAGTTCCATACCCGCCGCGGTGATGTACCCGAGGTGGTCGAGGAGGTCCGCCGCTTGAGCGGCGCCGAAGCGCGCATAGGTGCGGGCGAACTCGTCGCTGACCATCGCGGCCTGGCGCAGCGCGAGCATCGTCGGGGCGTTGTCGCGGTGGAAGTTCCAGTACTCGCAGACATGCCAGCGCACGGCTTGCGGGTCGGTGAAATCGGGTATGTGCTCCGGTGAGGTCGCGTTGACGTCGCTCTCCGCCGCGAGGTCTTCGAGTAGCGCTTCGAGGAGTTCTTCCTTGCTCGCGAAGTGGTTGTAGAACGATCCCGCCGCGCGTCCGGCCTCCGCCGTTATGTCGGTGATCTTGGTGTTCAGGTACCCCTTCGCCGCGAAAACGCGCTTCGCCGCCTCTTTGAGCGCGGCCTCGGTCTCCGCCGCCTTCTCCTTGCGGCTCATCGCCACCTCCTTGACACGGAAGGCTAGCAACGGTCAAACTGAATCCAGATTCACTGAATTGAAATTCACTGGAGGAGAGATGACCGAGGTGCTGATCGCGGGAGCCGGGCCGACCGGGCTCACGCTGGCCATCGACCTCGCGCGCCGCGGCGTCGGCGTGCGGATCGTGGAGAAGGCCGAGACGTTCTTCGAGGGTTCGCGCGGCGACGGCCTGCAGCCGCGCACGCTGGAGGTCTTCGAGGACCTCGGCGTACTGGACGCGGTGCTGGCCGCCGGGCAGCCGCCCGTGGCGATGAAGATCCATCTGGGCGGCGAGGTCGTTGGCGAGCGGATGATGGCCGAGCTCGCCGAGCCGACCCCGGACGTGCCGTATCCGAACGGCTTCTTCCTCGGCCAGTCACGGACCGAGGGGATCCTTCGTGAGCGGCTCGCCGAATTCGGCGTCCAGGTCGAACTCGGCACCCCGCTGCTCGGTTTCGAGCAGGACGCCGGCGGGGTGACCGCCGAGCTGCCGGGCGAGCGCGTCCGGGTCGGCTATCTCGTCGGCGCGGACGGGGGGAAGAGCTTCGTGCGCAAGGCGCTCGGGATCGCGTTCGAGGGCACCACCGACGAATCGGTCCGCATGCTGCTGGGGGACGTCCAGGCCGAGGGGCTCGATCGCGCGTACGGGCACTGGTTCGCGAAGCCCGAGGATCCGATGTCGGGGATCGTGCTCACGCCGCTGCCGGGGGTGCCGCACTTCCAGTTCGCCGCGCCGCTGGGCGAGGAGGAGGTCGAGGCGTCGCTCGGCACGTTGCAGTCCCGGCTCGACGAGCTGTCGGGCGGAGGGGTCCGGCTGCACGATCTCGCCTGGTCGACGGTGTGGCGGCCCAATATCCGGCTCGCCGAGCGGTTCCGTGACGGTCGGGTGTTCCTCGCCGGCGACGCGGCGCACGTCCACCCGCCGACCGGTGGGCAGGGGCTCAACACCGGCGTCCAGGACGCGTACAACCTGGGCTGGAAACTCGCCGACGGCTCACCGGAGCTGCTCGACAGCTACGAGCCCGAGCGTCGCGGGGTCGCCGCGCGGGTGCTGAAGATCAGCACCGAGATCCTCGAGAAGTACAAGGAAGGCGCGGAAGACGCGCACGAGCGCGGCGAGAACACGCGTCAGCTCGACATCGGCTACCGCGGCGGCCCGCTCGCGCCCGCGGCGACCGGCCGGATCAGGCCCGGCGACCGCGCCCCGGACGCACCGTTGAAGGACGCGAACGGCAAATCCGTCCGGCTGTTCGAGCTGCTGCGCGGCCCGCAGGCGACGCTGCTGGTGTTCGGCGACGGCCCGGCACCCGAAGGCGCGCGGCGGATCCTGCCCGCGGGGAGCGCACTGTCCGATGTGGACTTCGAGGACGTCGGCGGGCATGCCTTCGCCGCGTACGAAGCCGAGAACGGGCGGCAGGTGGAGATCCGTCCGGACGGCTATATCCGCGAGCTCACCGCCTGAGCGGCCGCGTCGACCTCCGCCCAGACGTCGCGCCACACGGCGCGGACCTCGGCACGGCGCTGCAGTTCCTTCTCCGCGACCCGGCCCGCGATGAACGCGACCTCGGAGTCGACGGAGGCGACCACGCCGCGCATCCGGTCAGCGGCGACACAGGCGTCCTGGTGATCCCCGAGGACGGTCTGGAAGTTCTTCGTGGCCTTGATCAGCCGCTGGATCCGTTCTGCCTGCTTCTTCTTCGCCGCGGGCTTGGCCATCTCGGCGGCGTAGCGAAGTTTCTTGCCGTAGATGCGAAGCGCGTGAAGGTCGTCGTCCGGGGGATCGGCGGGAAGCGCCTTCACGGCCTTCGCGAGCTTTCGATGCGGCTTCGCGAGACCGGCGACGAGATCGGCGGAGGTCTGGGGACTTTCGGCGGCGGTTTCTCCGGTGGCCGGTTGCCGGGCGAGACGGCCGATGTCCTGCAGCATCGAGGCGTACCGGGGGCTGGCGAGCGCACGGGTGAGCCGACGCTTCGCGACACCGCGTTCGGTGACGAACTTCGAGACCAGACGGCGCGCTGCAGGCTGGTCGCGCACCTCGAATTCGGCGACGACCTCGCGGAGGTGCCCGATCAGGACGTCGTAGTCGCGGACGTCGCCGAGGGACTGGCCGAGCCAGCCGAGTTCGGCGCGCACCGGTTCGGCGTCCGGGCCGACAAGGCGGCCCGAGAGCTTGAGGACACTCCGCATGCGGCGCAGCGCGACCCGCATCTGGTGGAGGTCTTCAGGGTCGGCACCGGATTTGGTGCCCGGTTCGTGCGCCAGAAGGGCGCGGATCTCGACGTCGAGTTTGACCCGGACATGGGTGGCCGCCGGATCGCCCGGCCCCGCTTTCGCGGGACGGTCGCCGAGCCCGAGCGCGGCAGGAGTGGTCGAAGGGACGTTCTTGCGCGGCAGGGTCTCGGCTGTCACAAGATGAATTCTAGGTGAACCGACAAGGTGGTCCAGGCCGTGAGAGAAGCAAGGGACCTTTGCTACCGCCCTCCGGGGGAGAGTGGTAGCAAAGGTCCCTTGCTGTCGTTCAGGGCTTCGGGCGACCGGCCGAGGATGTCGCGAAAGCCACTTTCGGGACATCAGACGTCGCGAAAGTGGCTTTCGCGACATCCCGGGCTACCCAGGTGGTAGCAAAGGTCCCTTGCTCCCGCGCGAAGCGGCCGCCGACGGTGACCGTGTGGCTTTCGGGTCATCCAACGCACCAAAATCCACACGGTCGGTCAG
Organism: Amycolatopsis sp. NPDC058340; assembly: GCF_042723975.1. Classification (NCBI taxonomy): domain Bacteria; kingdom Bacillati; phylum Actinomycetota; class Actinomycetes; order Pseudonocardiales; family Pseudonocardiaceae; genus Amycolatopsis; species Amycolatopsis sp. NPDC058340. The sequence continues at coordinate 39,360 of NZ_JBHXIB010000033.1, forward strand.
CGTCGCTACGCGGGGTGAAGGGTGTGTGGAAATAGGGACGCTCAACGTCTCTATTCCCACACACCCGCCGCTCACGCCCCGCGGTAGCAAAGGTCCCTTGCTCCTTTTTCGCAGGTCAGTTGGCGTGCAGGGCCGCGTTCAGCTCGATGCCGACGCCGGTGCGCGCGACGACCTCGACGGCGCCGGTCCCGGAGTTCCGCCGGAACACCGCGCCCGAGATGCCGGACAGCTCCAGCGCCTTCACGACCTTGCCCTCGAAGGTCACCTTCGTGCCGGCCGTGACGTACAGGCCCGCCTCGACGACCGAGTCGTCGCCGAGCGAGATGCCGACGCCACCGTTCGCGCCGATCAGGCAGCGCTCGCCGATCGAGATGGTCTCCTTGCCGCCGCCGGACAGCGTGCCCATGATCGACGCGCCGCCGCCGACGTCGGAGCCGTCACCGACCACGACGCCCGCCGAGATCCGGCCTTCGACCATCGAGGCGCCGAGCGTACCGGCGTTGAAGTTGATGAAGCCCTCGTGCATGACCGTGGTGCCGTTGGCCAGGTGCGCGCCGAGGCGGGCGCGGTCGGCGTCGGCGATGCGGACGCCGGTCGGCACGACGTAGTCCACCATCCGCGGGAACTTGTCCACGCCGTAGACGGTGACGTTGCCGCGCGCCCGCAGCCGCAGCCGGGTCGCCTCGAAGCCCTCGACGGGGCACGGCCCGTGGTTGGTCCACACGACGTTCGCCAGCAGCCCGAAGATGCCGTCGAGGTTCGCGCCGTGCGGCCGGACCAGGCGGTGCGACAGCAGGTGGAGGCGCAGGTAGACGTCGTGCGTGTCACCGGGGGCGTCGGCGAGGCGGGCGATGGTCGTGCGGACCGCGACGACCTCGACACCGCGGTCGGTGTCCGGGCCGAGCTGGGCGGCGGCGGCCTCGCCGAGGGCCTCGGAAGCCTCCTCGGCGGTCAGCCGCACCGTGCCGGCCTTGTCTTCGGCGCCGTCGATCAGCTTGGGCAGCGGGAACCAGGTGTCCAGCACCGTGCCGTCGGTCGTGACGGTGGCCAGTCCGACGCCGGTGGCGCCGGTCGTTTCGGGATCAGGGGTCTGCTCGCTCACGTCCTGAACGGTAACCCAGTGACCCTCCTCAGCCGCCGACGAGGCTCTTCACACTGGTCAGCGCCGTCGCCATGTCGCCGAGCGCCTGGCCGCACGGGTCGCCGGGAGCCGCCTGGTCCTGGCAGTTCGCGGTGCGGAAGGCGGCGATCGGGCGCTCCAGCGCGTCGGCGTGCGGCGACAGGTCCGGGCGGCGTTTGCGGATGGTGCCCGCGGCGCTGAAGAGCTCGGTCACGTACTTCTGGCAGCCCTTGGGCGATTCGGTCCCCGGCGCCAGATAGCACTGGTCGGTGCTCAACGCCTTGAGCTTGATCGGCAGCACGTCCGGTCCCTCGCCGCGGGTGGGTTTCACCGTGACGGGGACCTCGTTCGATCCACAGCCGCTGAGTACCAGGAGAAGGGCGAGCAGGATCGCTTTGGTGCGCACTCCTTCACGGTAGCCCCGAGCCCTCGGCGGTACGGTGCGGGCATGCCTTCGCTCGATCTGCACACCGACCCCGTCGACCTCACCGCCGCACTGGTGGACATCTTCAGCGTCTCCGAGGAGGAGAAGGTCATCGCGGACACAGTGCAGGCCGCGCTCCTGGCGCAGGCACCGCATCTCGAGGTGATCCGCAACGGTGACGCGGTCCTCGCCCGCACGAACCTCGGCCGTCCGTCGCGGGTGCTGCTGGCCGGCCATCTCGACACGGTTCCGGTCAACGAGAACATGCCCGTGCGCCGCGAGGGGACCGGTGACGACGAGATCCTGCACGGACTGGGCACCGTCGACATGAAGAGCGGCGACGCCGTCTTCCTGCATCTCGCCGCCGCCCTCCGGGAGCCGAAGCACGACGTCACCTTCGTGTTCTACGACTGCGAAGAGATCGAAGCGACGAAGAACGGTCTCGGCCGCATCGAGCGCGAGCTGCCCGAGTGGCTGCGGGCCGACCTCGCGATCCTCGGTGAGCCGTCGAACGGCGGGATCGAGGGCGGTTGCCAGGGCACGATGCGGATCGAGATCCGCGTCGAAGGCGCCCGTGCGCACACCGCGCGCGGCTGGATGGGCGTCAACGCGATCCACGGTCTCGCCGAACCGCTGCGCAGGCTGGCCGAGTACACGCCGCGCGTGGTCGACATCGACGGCCTGACCTACCGCGAAGGACTCCAGGCCACGAAGATCGGCGGCGGTGTCGCGGGCAACGTCGTGCCGGACGAGGCCGTGCTCACGATCAACCACCGCTTCGCGCCCGACCGCTCTCCGGAAGAAGCAGAGGCGCACCTTCGCGAGGTCTTCGAGGGCCACGACGTCAAGGTTGTCGACTTGTCGCCAGGGGCGTTGCCCGGGCTGAGCGCTCCCGCGGCGGCCGAGCTGGTCGCCGCGGCCGGCGGCAAGGCGGTCGCGAAGCTGGGCTGGACCGACGTCGCGCGCTTCGCGGCCCTTGGGATCCCTGCGGTGAACTTCGGGCCCGGCGACCCGACGCTGGCGCACACCCGCCAGGAGAACGTGCGGGCGGGCGAGATCCGGCAGGTCGCTTCGGTGCTGCGCGCGTTCCTCAGCTAGCCAGGGCGAGGTACTCGTCGAGAGCCTGCTCCGGGCCGCCATACGTGAGGTGCGAGATGGCGAACATGGGGGCGATCACGCGGCTCCAGGCGTACAGCCTGTCGCCATCGAGCCCGCACGCGGTCGCCACCACCTGGCACCGGGCTGCGACTCCCTCGCGTCCGGCGCCGCCCACCACGTAGTCGACGGCGTCGAAGCAAGGATCGCCCACGCACGCCTTCGGGTCGATCGCGATCAGGCCGCGCGGGCCGCCGTCCAGGACGTTGCCGGGATGCAGGTCGCCGTGGAGCAGCACGACGCCGGCCTGCGTGGCCAGCAACCTCTCGCAGCGCTCGATCGCCCGCCGCCAGGTGGCCGGGCCGACCCTGACGGCGATGGCCGGTTCGGTGATGCGACGGCCGATCCGGTCGAAGGACTCCTCGAACCGCCCGCGCAGGCTCCACGGCCAGCCTTCGGGCGGGGCGACCGCGTGCAGGGCGGCGAGCAGCTCTCCCCAGCGTCCCGGCAGGGTCGACGGCGGCAGGTGCCCGGCTTCGGTGCCCGGCCGGATCTCCTCCAGCACCATCGCGCCGGCGTCCGCGTCGGCGGCGAGGACGGCGGGCACCCGGCCCGATGGCGCGAACACCCGCAGCATTTCGAGCTGTTTGGTCAGCAGCGGCCCGTCCGGGCTGAGTTTGAGCACCGCCGGTGTCCCGTCGGACCACCGGCAGCGCAGGACGACGGACGAGGCTCCGCTCTCGAACAGCTCGCCGGGCTCGAAGTCCCATCGGGAGGCCAGGCGCCGGGCGAGGGCGGGAACGCCGGCGAGCCACCCTTCGGCGTCGGCGCCGAAGCGGTCGGCCAAACGGGCGCCGATGTCTTCCAAGTCCACTTCGGTCACTGGGAAACGTCCTCCTCGGCTCCGAGAAGGAGCAGTCCACGCCGCAGTAGGTCCGCGGCCTCTTCGAAGCGCCCCTGATCGCGAAGCAGCTCTCCCGCCTTGTCGATCGAAGCGGCCAAGACGCCGCGAGCGTCGCGACGGGCCGCTACATCGATGGCGTGCGCGAAGCCTGCTTCGGCTGCTTCGAGGTCTCCGCGAGCCAGCGCCAGCGACCCCTGCTGGAACACGAGGGACGCGGAGAGCGGCGAGTCCGCGGGGATGGCTTCAGCCGCTTCGGAGAGTAGACCGGCGGCATCGTCGAGACGACCGAATTCACGGCAGACGTCGGCGAGTTCCAGCGTGACGGCGTGATCGGGCGCGGCCGCACGTGACGCGCGAAGGTCCGCGAGAGCGCCTTCGAGGTCGTCGGCACGCCGGACCAGCGCCCGCGCGAACAGACAACGGGCCAGCACCGGCCGCAGGGCGCGTTCGTGGAGCAGGTCGTGCAACGCCGAGACGGCGGCGACGGCGTCGGCCACCCGTCCTTCACCGAGATACGCCTCGGCCAGCCGTCGCTGGTTCTCGGCGAGTTCGGCCAGGAGCTCCTCATCGCCGCGAGCCAGCCGCAGTGCCTCTCCCGCGTGATGCGCGGCCAGGGCGGTCTCGCCGAGGCGAAGCTGCCCGTCGGCGAGGTACGCGTGCAGGGTCAGCAGGAGCACCGGATGCGGATGACGGTCGAGGCTCGTGTCGAGCGCAGTCCGGAGCAGGTGCATCGCGTGATGCGGCTCGCCGCGGCCGACCAAGACGTTCGCCCGCAGCGCGGCGGCCAACCCCCGGTACGACGGGGTGTCGGCGGCGAGCGCGGTTTCGGCCGCGGCCACCAGGCGCGGCAGAGTGTCGCCTCGCGCGAATCGTGCGAGCCACAGCCAGGCGAGCCCGGCCTGCCGGTCGCGGCCGATCTTCTCGGCCCGCCGCGCCAGCCGCCGCATCTTCGGCGCCGAACCGTTCCCCGCCAGGAAATCCACCGCGGCCGCCGCGATGTCCAGGTCGAGCCGGACGTCGTCGCGCGGCGAGGAAACGCCCAGCAGTTCACCGGTGTCCACTCCGAGCCGGGCGGCGAAATGGCGCAGCGCGTCGCCGGACGGCGTCCGCGCGCCTGTCTCGACGGACGAGACGTACGCGGCGGTGTAGTGCGGTTCGGCGAGTTCGCGCTGGGTGAGGCCGCGTTCGGCGCGCAGCCGCCGCAGCCGTCCGCCGACCTCCTCGCCCATGACCGAGAACGATACGGGCGAGCGCGCCGAAAGGTTGCGCGCGCGATCCCACAACTTCTCCCTGCCCCTGCTCGTACCCCTGGATGTGACCGAAGACCTCCGGGAGGATCGATGACCGCGCGCCGGGCACTGGCCCTCGTCGTCTGCGTCTTGGCGTTGGCCGGTTGCGAAGACCATTCGGTCGCTCCTCCGAGTGCGGCACCGGAGACGCCGGTGCCGGTCACCGTCCCCTCGACGCCGAAGCCCGTGCTGGCGCCACCGTCCGCCGAGATCACCTTCCCGGAGGCGGGATCCGGCCAGTGGGTGTTCCCGACCGGTGAAGGTCAGATCGCCGGGTCCGCCGGGAGACTGCTGCGGTATCGCCTCGCCGTCGAAGCCGACATCGTCGGCGTGAGCTCGGACGGTTTCGTCAAGGCGGTGGAGTCCACTTTGGCCGACCCGCGCGGGTGGACCGGCGGCGGACGGTGGCGCCTGCAGCGCGCCGGGCCGGACGGTCCCGTCGATTTCACGATCTATCTCGCGACGCCGAAGACGCGCGACGTCCTGTGCGGCAGGCCGGACGGCTACACCTCGTGCCGCAACGGGAACAGCGTCGTGCTCAACGTCGCGCGCTGGGCGCACGGCGTCCCCGGCTATGGCGCTCCGCTGGCGGTCTATCGGCAGTACATGGTCACGCACGAGGTCGGGCACCGGCTCGGCCGCGGGCACGAGCGATGCCCGGTGCCGGGCGCCCTCGCGCCGGTGATGCAGCAGCAGACGCTGGGCCTGCACGGCTGCGCCCCGAACCCGTGGCCCTACCCCGACGGAAAGCAGTACTCCGGGCCTTCGGGGGAGTATGACGACCCGATCCCGCGCGGCGAATCGTGAGTTCCGCCCTCAATCACGCGAGTTCCGCCTCTGATCACGCGAGTTCGGCGGTTCCGCACGGTGAGGCCCGCGTGACGAAACTCGGGACTCGCGTGATTGGAGGGCGAACTCGCGTGATTGGGGGCGTAACTCGCGTGATCAGGCGGACGACACGACGGATCAGCGGCCCTGCAGGGATTTCACGTTCTGGCCGAAGGTCCAGTTCCGCGAACCGTCCCAGTTGATCGACCAGGTCATCAGGCCCTTGAGCGAAGGGATGCTGCGGTACGCCTGGGAAACCAGGCTCGGCGACATGTAGCCGCCGCCCGCGCCCGCCTGCGCCGGCAGGCCAGGGGCCTGCTTGTCGTAGGGGACGCGGATCGTCTGGCCCTGGATCACCAGGCCCTTGTCGAGGCAGTTGGTCTGCGCGACGAAGCCCTGGACCGTCCCGGCCTGGTACGAATCGCCGGAACAGCCGTACATGCTCCCGTTGTAGTACTGCATGTTCAGCCACCACAGCCTGCCGTTGTCCGCGTACTTCTTGATGATCGGCAGGTACGCGCCCCAGATCGAGCCGTAGACGACGCTGCCGCCGGTGACATACGCGGTCTCGGGCGCCATGGTGAGCCCGAAGTTCGGCGGCATCGCGGCGAGGACGCCGTCGATGATGCGGATGAGGTTCTTCTGCGACGCGGAAAGCGTGTTGATGTTCCCGCTGCCGGTGAGGCCGGTCTCGATGTCGATGTCGATCCCGTCGAAGTTGTACTTCTTCAGGATCGGCACGATGGTGGCGACGAATTTGTCCGCCACGGTGGCCGAATTCAGATCGATTCCCGCGGTGGCGCCACCGATCGACATCAGGATCGTCGCGCCCGCGTCCTTCGCGGCGCACATTTCGGACGGGGTCGCGACCTTCACAGTCGCGTCCATCCCGTCCTCCCATTTGGCCGTTCCGTCGGACAGGATGACCGGAAAGGCAGCGTTGATCACGTTGTACCCATTGGCCTTGATCCGGGCGTCGGTGATCGGGATCCAGCCCATCGGCGGATGGACGCCGTTCGAAGCGCCGTCCCAGTTCTCCCAATAGCCCTGCAGGACCTTGCCCGCGGGCTTCGATTTGACCGCGCAGACCTCGGCGTCGGGAGACGCGTGCGCCGAGCCCAAGGCGACGAGTGTGGTGACGGCGAGTACCGCCGCGCCGGTGATTGCGAGCAGCCGTGAGACGCGACCGAACATACCCAGCTCCCATCTCGAAAGCGGTTTGAACGAACAGGAAGCGGCCGTTCGGCTCAACATAGGTCGCGGCGCACCGGCCACGCTACCGACGATCGGGTGGTCTAGACCAGATATCGAAGAGTTGTCCGAAATTCTCCCCCACGCACGAGGGCCATCCCACGAGGCCGGGTGTCCTCGTGAGATGGCCCTCGCCATTCGGATGGTCAGACGGTGATGGTCCAGCTGTCGAGCGTGCCGGTGTCCTGCGAGTACGCGTCGTAGACCACGAGTGTCCAAGTGCCGGAAGCGGCCTCGTTGGTCACCGGGACCGAGTAGTTCCGCGTGCCCAGATCGGTGCACGGAAGCGAGCCCGTGGGCTTGACCGAGTACGTGCTGCCGTCCGGGGCCTTCAGGCTGATGCGGAGGTCCTCGGAGCAGGTGTGCGTCCCGGTGACCGACACCTTCACCGGCGAGGTCGCCGCACCCGTCGCGGTGGACGTGATCGGGCTGTTGACCGTCGCGTAGTCGTTCAGCGTGAAGTCGGTGCCGTTGGTGAACGTGCGCACGCTGACGTCGCCGACGGTGAGCGTGTACTGCGCCGTGCGGTCCACCGAGGTCCCGTCACCGGTCACGGTGATCGTGCTGGTGCCGTTGGGAGTGCTCGCCGACGTCGCGATGGTGAGCGTCGAGGAGCCGCCGGACTGCACCGAAGCGGGGTTGAACGTCGCGGTCGCCCCGGCGGGAAGGCCGCTGGCGCTCAACGAGACCGCTTGTGCCGCACCGGAAGTCGTCGCGGTGTTGACCGTGACGGTGGTCGACTGTCCAGCTTGGACGGTGCCGGACGACGGCGAGAGCCCGAGCGAGAAGTCGGGGCCCGTCGACGTGCCGACGGCGAGCTTCCACAGTGCGTACGCGATCGCGTCGCTGTTCTTCTCCAGCGGGGTGTCCGGGATGTTCGACAGCGTGTCGCACGCGCGGTGATAGCAGCTGTCGAACGGCCGCCCGGCGGTGCCGCCCCATTTCTGTTGCTGTGCGGCACTCTTCGTGTAGCCGGCGCCGGTCGCGAGGCCGCCGACCGGGATGCCCGCGCTCTTGAACGACGCGTGGTCCGAACGGCCGTCGCCTTCGGTGTCGCCCTCGGTCTGGATGCCGATCGTCCGGAAGTACTCGTCGAACACCGCCTTGACCGAAGCCACGTCGTCGTAGACGAAGTAGCCCCAGTTGTCGGAGCCGATCATGTCGAAGTTCAGGTATGTCTTGATCTTCGTGCGCTCGGTCTGCGGCAGGCTGTTGACGTAGAACCTGGAACCGCGCAGACCGGACTCCTCGTCGGCCCACCAGCCGAAGCGGACGCGTTTGGCCATCGCCGGGTTCTCGCGGGCCAGCGTCAGCGCGACTTCGAGGATCGAGGCCGAACCCGAGCCGTTGTCGTTGATACCGGGGCCGGCGCTGACGCTGTCGAGGTGCGCGCCGAGCATGATGACCTGGCTCGCGTCACCCTGCGGCCATTCCGCGATGACGTTCTGGTTCGATCCCGCGCAGCTCGTGCAGGTCTGCAACGTGACGTTGTAGCCCGCGTCGCGCAGTTTCTGTGCCACATAGGACACCGAAGCCGGGTAGCCCGGCCGTCCGGAGGCGCGGTTGCCGCCGTTCTGGTTGGCGATCGTCTGCAACGCGCTCAGATGCGCCTTGACGTTGGCGAGCGAGATGTCCGGTGCGGCGGTCGTGGTCGCCTGCGCGGGCGCGGTGACGACCCCCAGTACGGCGGCCATGCCGACGACGGCCGCTCCTATTCGCTTTCCCCACTTCATGCCGGGTTCCTTTCGAGAGGAGTGTGTGAAGGACTCCTTCCCCCGGCCGAGCCGAGGGAAGGAGTCCTTCACGCGCGGGAGGCGCTAGACCGTGATGGACCAGCTGTCGAGCGTGCCGGTGTCCTGCGAGTAGGCGTCGTAGACCACGAGGGTCCAGGTGCCCGCCGCGACTTCGTTGGTCACGTTCACCGAGTAGTTCCGCGTGCCCAGGTCGGTGCAGGGCAGGGAGCCGGTGGGCTTGACCGAGTACGTGCTGCCGTCGGGGGCCTTCAGGCTGATGCGGAGGTCCTCGGAGCAGGTGTGCGTCCCGGTGACCGTCACCTTCACCGGGGACACCGCGTTACCGGTGGCGGTGGAGGTGATCGGGCTGTTCACCGTGCCGTAGTCGTTCAGCGCGTAGTCGGTGTCGTTGCGGTACGTCCGCACGTCACCGCCGGTGCCGACGGTCAGCTTGTACTGCGCGGTGTGCGTGCCGCTGGCCGCCGTGCCGGTCACCGTGATGGTGCTGGTGCCGTCAGGGGTGCTCGCCGACGTCGCGATGGTGAGCGTCGAGGAGGCGCCCGACTGCACCGAGGCCGGGTTGAACGTCGCGGTCGCCCCGGTGGGAAGGCCGCTCGCGGTCAGCGAAACCGTCTGCGCCGTACCGTTGGTGGTCGCGGTGTTCACCGTGACGGTGGCCGACTCGCCCGGCTTGACCGAACCGGCCGCCGGGTCGACGCCGACCGAGAAGTCGTTGCCCTGCGGGGTGCACGAGGTCGGTTCACCGGTCGCGGCGGTGACGCTGATGGCGTTCCACGCCGCCTTGGTGGTGTTGAACTCGGTGCAGGAACCCGGGTACAGCGCGAGCGCCGCTTCGAGGGTCGCCTTGCGGGCGGCCTTGTGGTTCCAGCTGGAGGTCTTCTTCAGCAGGCCGTTGTAGAAGATCTTCGCGGCCTTCTGGATGCCGATCCCGGTGATCGAGGTGTTGTTGCAGGTCGGGCTGGCCGGCTTGCCGACCGGCGCGGTGCCCTCGGCCAGCAGGTAGAACCAGTGGTTCTGCGGGCCGGCGGCGGCGTGCACCTCGGTGTTCGGGATGGACGACGAGTAGCAGTCGGGGTTGCCGGAGATCCGGCTCGGCTGATTCATGTAGCGGATCGGCCCGCGGCCGACCAGGTTCACGCCCTCGCCGACGTCGTAGTCGGGGACGTCCTTGGCGTTGTTGGCGTAGTGCTCGGTGATGGCACCGAAGATGTCACCGGTGGACTCGTTGAGCCCGCCGTTCTCGTTGCCACTGCCCGCGCCGCCCGGCGTGGTCTGGAAGATGGCGTGGCCGTACTCGTGCGCGACGACGTCCATCGGGGTGGCCTGGCGCTGGCTGTCCGACGAGCGGCCGTAGGTGGTCGAGGAACCGTTCCAGTAGGCGTTGGCCTGGTTGAGGCCGACGTAGGCGGGGAAGCCACCGCCGTTGCCGTTGATGCCGTTGCGGCCGAGCCATTCGCCCAGCATCTTCCACTCGGTCTGCACGCCGAAGAGCGCGTCGACACAGGCGGTTTCCAGATCGGTGCCGGAACCGTTGCCCCAGTTGTCGTCCGGTCCGCTGTAGGGCGAGCCGTTCTGGCGGGCACAGCTGATGTTGCTGCGCTGCGGGTCGCGCATCGTGTACGTGCCGCCGGAGTTCGTCGTGTCGATGGTGACGTTGCCGACGTAGTAGCTGTTCCCGGCGCCCAGCGTGCCGAGTTCGTTCGACGTCGCCTTCGGTGCGGCGGCGGGGAAGTTGGACATCTTGACGTCGTCGCGGGTTTCGAGCACCGCGCCGGTGACGCCGTCCACGAACACGTGCAGGTTGCTCGGGTTCGCCGCCTTGGTGCCGGCGACGACGACCTCGTAGGCGAGCTTGGGGGAGTTCCCCGCCAGCACGACGAGCTTCGGCGCGACCACACTGTCTACTTTGGACAGCTGGCCGCGCGCGACCTCCGTCGCCTTCGCCGCGGAGATCTTGGCCTTCGTGCCGACCGAGATCGCCGCGGTCTCCGCGGCGCTGGTGCCGCGGACGCGCCCGGCGCCGTCGGCCACCACCACCGCGTCCCCGCCGACGACCGGCAGGCCACGGTAGGTTCGTTCGTAAGCGGCGTAGAAGAGTCCTCCGCCACCCTGGGTCAGCCCGACGCGGCGGAAGTCCTCATCGGCTCCCCTCCGCAAGTGGTCCACCCCGGCCGCGGCGGCCCGGTCGGCCGCGCTCGCGGCCACGGCGTCGGGGCTCGCGGGCTGGATGGTGGCGGTGGTCGCGTTCGCCGGGGTCACCGGGAACGTCATGCTCAGGGCAAGGCCGGCGACGGCCGCCAACCCTGTTCTGAGCCCTCGCTGAACGGTCATGTGAACCTTCCATGGGCAGGACCGTGTACCCGTACGGCCAGTGGCGCGGCGGGGAATCAGACCGGTGCGGGTGCACGGCGGGGGACGGGGAGCGTGCCCATTCGGATAACTGGAGTTATCCCGATGGACACGTTCGAGTAAAGGAGCCGCTCACAAGGCCGTCAATGGGCCGGATGGCCTAGCGGACCTGGTGAAGATCCACATGCGAGGAATGAAATGCCTGTGTAGTAAGAGTTTTCCCGCCATATGCGATATATGGCGACTTTCGTATGGTTTTCAGTCCGCCGGCCCGGAATCGGACATAGCGGCCGCGCGCACGCCGCGCCGATAGGCCTCCGCCGCTTTTTCGATTAATCCGCGGGCGCGCAGTGTGTCGCCCAAATGCAGTGCGGTGGCGACGAGCGCGCCGCGCAGTTCGGCCTTTTCCTGTGCCGTGGCGGCTTCTTCGAGTAGTGCGGTCGCCTCGGTCAGGTCGCCACGCGCGCGGGCGATGAGTCCCAGTAACCGGAGAACCTCGGCCCTCGCCTCGATATCGGGGGATCGATCCAGAAGCGGCCGGATCCCCTCGGCGAGTTCGGCCGCCTCGTCGAGCGCCCCTTGGCGACGGCGGACGTCGGCGAGTTCGATGGTCGCGCCGAGTACACCCTCCTGTGAGCCTGCCTCGGCGAGAAGATCGCGGGCGAGCCGTAGCTCGGCGTGCGCCTCATCGAGTTTCCCCAGCCGTCGCCACAGGAAACCGCGGGCCCAGCGGCACCGGGCGGCGTCACGGTCGTAGCCGATCGAGGTGAACAGCCTCAGTGCCCGCGAAAGGTCCTTTTCCGCGCGGTCGACCAGGCCGATCTCCTGCCACAGTTGCGCCGCCTGCCGGTGGTAGCGCGCGGAGATGTCCTTGCGGTGAGCGGAAGGAAGGACGCGACGGCCTTCTTCGGCGGCCCGTCGCGCCCGGCGCAGCGCGCCCATTTCGATGAGCGGGTGGATCAACGCGGTCAGCAACGCCAGTTCGGCATCCGGATCGCCGGCTCCGGTGGAGCGAAGCTCGGCGAGCGCCGTTTCGACGAGCGCGACCGACGCGCCCAGATCGCCCGAGAGGGCGCGGCAGGCGGCCAGCCGGTTGACGATCATCGCGCGCAACCGGGGCGAAGCGGCGTCGGCGAGCTCCATGGCGTGCGCGAAACCCTTGTCCGCCAACGGGATGTCGTAGCGCTGCCACTGGACTTCACCGAGATAGAAGCGGGCGTGGCATTCGACGTCCGGCAGCCGGTACTCGGCCGCGCGCCGCTCCACGCGGGCGAATTCGTGCTCGGCGGTTTCGAGTCCGCCCTTCTGCAACTCGCGGTACGCGGTTTCGAGCGCGTCGGTGAGTTCTTCGGCCGCTCCCGGCGGCCGGTCGAAGCGGAGTTCGTCCGGAGTGAGGCCGAGCCGTCGCGCGAGATGGGAGAGCACGTCGTCCGAGGGCAGGCGGCCGCCCGACTCGACCTTGGCGAGGAAGCCGCGGTCGTAGCGGGGCTCGGCCAGTTCGCGCTGGGTCAGCCCGCGTGCCCGGCGCAACCGCCGGATCCGCGCGCCGAGTGGTTCTGCCCCGTTCGGCTTGGACGGCACCCCGACCACGGTAGACGATTTCCCGCCGGCAACGCCTGGATCCGGTGACTTTCGACCGAAACGGACATATTGACTGGTGGCGTCCCGCGCGCTAGCGTCTTGCGCAATAAAAAGGAAACTTTCTTAACTAAATCACGAGCGGGGCGCCGATGATGGTGAGTTCCTGGTCCCGGGCGGTGGCCGCGGTTTCGGCACTGGTCCTCGGGGGTTTGACGGTTCCGGCGGTTTCGGCCGCGGCGGCGGTACAAGGTGAGGTCCGGGTCGATCAGGTCGGCTACGGCATCACCGAGACCAAGCACGCCTATCTCCTCTCCAGCGCGCCGGGTTCGTTCTCGGTGATCGACGAACGCGGCCGGACCGTCCATCGTGGACGGACCGGGCAGTCGCTCGGCGCGTGGAACGCGAAGTACCCGGCGGTGTACCAGCTGGACCTGTCGAAGGTCTGGCTGCCGGGCAAGTACCGGATCGAGGTCACCGGCGAGACCAAGGCGACGTCGCCGACGTTCCGGGTGGACACCAAGCACCGGCTCTTCAGCCCGCTCGTCCGCGCCACCAACGAGTTCTTCCAGGCGCAGCGCGACGGCGACGACATCATCCCCGGCCGTCTCGACCGCAAACCCTCGCATCTCGCGGACAAACAGGCCACGATCTACGAATGGCCTGCGTTCGGCGGCGAATTCGGCGACGAGATCACCGAACCGCTGAAACCGGCGGGCGGGCCGATCGACGTCGAGGGCGGCTGGGTCGACGCGGGCGACTTCGTCAAGTTCACGTCGAACACGGCGTACTCGCTGGCGGAGATGGGTTACGTGCTCCGCGAGGGCTATGACCCGGCACTGGCCAAGGAGGTCAAGCTCGGCCTCGACTGGCTCGACAAGATGTGGGACCAGAACGGCAAGACGCTCTACGCCCAGGTCGGTATCGGCACGGGCAGCGACAAGTTCGGCTTCCTCGGCGACCACGACGTCTGGCGGAACCCGCACGACGACGACCCGCTCGACGTGAAACCCGGCGACCCCAAGTACTTCGTGAAGCACCGGCCGGTCTTCCCGGCGAACCCCGGCGGTTCCGCGCTCAGCCCGAACCTCGCCGGCCGCGTGGCCGCCGCGTTCGCGCTCGGCGCGCAGGTCGAGGCGAAGCGGAACCCTTCGCTGGCAAGGAAGTACTTCGCCGAGGCCGCCTCGGTTTTCGCGCAGGCCAAGACCGAGAACGTCGGTGAACTGGTCACCGCCTTCCCGCACGCGTACTACCCGGAATCGTCGTGGCGGGACGACATGGAACTCGGCGCGACGCAGCTCGCACTGGCCGCCAAGGCCCTGCGAGACCCGCGGTCGGCCGAGTGGACGCGGCAGGCGGCCCACTGGGCGAAGGCCTACATCGACGTCGAAGAGAAGAGCACGCTCAACCTGTACGACACCAGCGCGCTGGCGCACGCCGAACTGGCGAAGCTCCTGCGGCACGGTGTCCCAGGTACGGCGCTGGGCCTGAAGGAGCTGATCGGCGATCTGCGGCGTCAGCTCGACGAGGGTGTCGCGAGCGCGGCTCAGAGTCCTTTCCGGACCGCCGTCTCGGTGAAGGAATTCGACGCGGCAAGCAAGAGCTTCGGATTCGCCGCGACCGAGCGGCTGTACGCGGACCTGACCGGTGACCGTCGGTACGCGGCGTTCGGTGCGCAGCAGCGGAACTTCACCCTCGGCGCGAACGCCTGGGGCATCTCGCTGGTCGTCGGGGTCGGCACCACGTACCCGCGGTGTCCGCACCACCAGGCGGCGAACCTCGCCGGAGAGGAGAAACTGCTCTACGGCGCCGTCGTGAACGGGCCCAACGGAGCGGAGAACTTCGAGCACATGGAGCTCCCGCCCGGGTCGAAGGAGTGCAAGAAGCCCTTCGAAGCCTTCGACACCCCCGAGTCCCGCTACGCCGACGACCTGGCGTCCTGGCCGAGCAACGAGCCCGCCATCGACTTCACCTCGACGGCCATGCTCGCGTTCGCGCTGACCGGACGTTCCTGACCCGTGTTCGCGGGGCCCGCTTCCCGGCGGGCCCCGCGTTCGCGTACCCGACAACTCCTGTTCGCGGCGATGCCGCCGCTCCGGACGGTGACGACGTCGTAGTCTTGGCGGGGTGAGTGAGACAAGCGAGTTCCCCGACGGCCAGTACCCGGAACGTCCGATCGAGCGCCACAAGGGCCCGGTCGTGCTGCGGCGGGATCGCCGCGACCAGGGCAGCACCACCGACCAGCGCCTGCTGGACTCGCGGGGTCCGAGCGACTGGGTGCACACCGACCCGTGGCGCGTGCTGCGGATCCAGGCGGAGTTCGTCGAGGGCTTCGGCGCGCTGGCCGAGGTGCCGCGCGCGGTGACGGTGTTCGGTTCGGCGCGGACCAAGCGGGACCACCCGGAGTACGAACTCGGGCGCAAGATCGGCGGCGCGCTCGCGAACGCGGGCTTCGCGGTGATGACCGGCGGCGGCCCCGGCGCGATGGAGGCGGTGAACCGCGGCGCCAACGAGGCGGGCGGGTTCTCGGTCGGCCTCGGCATCGAGTTGCCGTTCGAGCAGGGCCTGAACCCGTGGGTCGACCTGGGCGTCAACTTCCGGTACTTCTTCGCCCGCAAGACCATGTTCATCAAGTACTCGCAGGCGTTCATCTGCCTGCCCGGCGGCTTCGGCACGCTCGACGAGCTGTTCGAGGCGCTCACCCTGGTGCAGACGAAGAAGGTCACGAAGTTCCCGGTCGTGCTGTTCGGCAGCGACTACTGGGGCGGCCTGTACGACTGGATCGCCAAGACGCTGCTCGCCGAGGGCAAGATCGGCGAGAAGGACCTCGACCTGCTGCACGTCACCGACGACATCGACGACGCCGTGCGCGTCGTGCAGGAGTCGTACCAGGCATGGGAGGACACCCACTGATGGCGGCGCCGCGCCGGATCTGCGTGTTCTGCGGCTCGTCGATGGGCTTCGACCCGCGGTACGCCGAGGAAGCTCGTGCCCTGGGCACGCTGCTGGCGTCGCGGGGCATCGGGCTGGTCTACGGCGGGGCCTCGGTCGGGACCATGGGCGTCGTCGCGGACGCGGCGCTGGCCGCGGGCGGCGAGGTGATCGGCGTGATCCCGGAGGCGCTGGGCTCCGTCGAGATCGCGCACGCCGGCCTGACCGAACTGCACGTCGTCGCCGACATGCACCAGCGGAAGGCGAAGATGGCGGCGCTGTCCGACGGCTTCCTCGCGCTGCCCGGCGGCGCGGGGACGCTGGAGGAGCTGTTCGAGGTGTGGACGTGGGCGCAGCTCGGGCTGCACGAGAAGCCGATCGGGCTCGTCGACGTCGGCGGGTACTACGCGCCGCTGCTGAAGTTCGCCGACCACATGGTGTCGGAGGGCTTTCTGTCGGCTGGGTACCGGGACATGCTCTCGATCGACTCGGACGCTTCGGTGCTTCTGGACGGCTTCGCGGACTACGTGCCTCCGCCTCGGCCTAAGTGGGCCAAGTAGGGCTTGGGTTGCGTTGGTCGTGCGTGCCCGCTGGGTCTGCCGGCTGGCGCTGCGGTGGTCCGTGAAGGGCCCCTTGAGGGACCCAGAGTCCGTGAGGGCCTCCTTCACTACCTTGAGGGTAGGTAAGGAGGCCCTCACGGACCGGACCGCGGGCGGTGGGGGAGCAAGGGACCTTTGCTACCACCGGGGGTGTGTGGATATAGGGACGTTGAGTGTCCCTATATCCAGTCTCTTATAAA
>NZ_JBHXIB010000033.1:55691-84161 GCF_042723975.1 Amycolatopsis sp. NPDC058340
CGTGGGGGTTTTTTCGGGCGCCCCCCCCGCCCCGGCCGGGGGGGGGGGGGGGTCCCGGGCACTTTGCAACCCGGGGGGGGTGTGTGGATATAGGGACGTTGAGTGTCCCTATATCCACACACCCCGCACTCCGCGTAGCGGCGCCTACTGACTGTGTGGTTTTGGTGCGTCAGATGACCCGAAATCCACACAGTCACCGCGCTGACCTGCGGAAGGGGAGCAAGGGACCTTTGCTACCACCCCGGCCCGGCAAGACCGTCAGGCAGCGCTCTGATCAGGCCGTTTGTGGTAAGAGTCGACGTACTCCTGCCCCGAAAGCTCCAGGATCGCGTACATGATCTCGTCGGTCACCGAGCGCCGGATCGCGGGCGACGAGTCCTGCCCCTCGTACCGCGAGAAGTCCAGCGGCTCGCCGTAGGTGACGGTGATCTTCGCCCGCCGCGGGATCCGTTTCCCGGCGGGCTGCAGGTTCTCGGTCCCGGTCAGCGCGACGGGCACGACCTTCGCGCCGGTCGCCAGCGCGAGCGCCGCGACACCGGTGTGCCCGCGGTGCAGCCGCCCGTCCAGCGAGCGGGTGCCTTCCGGATAGATCGCGAACGCGCCGCCCGCGTCGAGCACCTTCCGCGCCGCTTCCAGCGCGGCGAGACCGGCCTGCGCGTTGCCGCGTTCGACCGGGACGTAGCCGAGGCCGCCCAGGAAACCGGCCATCAGTTTGCCCTTGAGCCCTCGGCCGGTGAAGTACTCCGCCTTGCCGAGGAACTTGACCTGCCGCATCGCCGTGAAAGTGATCACGCCGGTGTCCAGCGCCGCCCGGTGGTTGGGTGCCAGCAGCACCGCGCCGGTGGCGGGGATGTTCTCCACGCCGCGGATCTCGGGGCGGTACAGCGCTCTGACCAGCGGTCCGAGCACGAATCGGACGAGTAGCGGTAGCAAGGTTCCTCCATCGACAGGGTGTCGGACTCCAGCATGGCACGATCACTACTCATGAGTTGGTTCGAGCGGCGTACGTGGCAGAACCCCGGCTGGACGGTCGAAGACATCGTCGCTGCGAAGGGTGACCGCACGGTTTCGGTCGTGCTACCGGCACTCGACGAAGAGGACACCGTCGCCCAGGTCGTCGGGACGGTCCGCCCGTTGCTGGGCACGGTCGTCGACGAGCTGGTCGTGATGGACTCGGGGTCCACCGACGCCACCCCCGAGCTCGCCGCCCGCGCCGGCGCGCGCGTGGTGCACCGCGAGGACGTGCTCCCCGAGCTGCCGCCGGTACCGGGCAAGGGCGAGGTGCTGTGGCGGTCGCTGGCCGCGACGACCGGTGACGTCGTCGTGTTCCTCGACTCCGACCTCGTCGACCCGGATCCGGCGTTCGTGCCGACCCTGCTCGGGCCCCTGCTCTGCGAGGACGGCGTCCACCTGGTCAAGGGCTTCTACCGGCGGCCGCTGCGGTTGGAGAGCAGCGGCGGCGGCCGGGTCACCGAGCTGCTGGCGCGGCCGGTCCTGTCGGCGCTGCGCCCGTCGCTCTCTGGGCTCATCCAGCCCCTTGGAGGCGAGTACGCCGCTACGCGCGAGTTCCTCGAGTCAGTGCCCTTCGCGGCCGGGTACGGCGTCGAGATCGGGCTCATCCTCGACGCCGAAGCGCGCTACGGCCTCGAAGGGCTCGCTCAGGTCAACCTCGGCGTACGCAAGCATCGCAACCGCTCGCTGCTTCAGCTGGGCGTGATGGCACGCCAGATCCTCGGGACGGCGCTCGCGCGCTGCGGCGTCAAGTCCGACGACCCGGCCCAGCTCACCCAGTTCGCGCAGGTGGGTGACGAATGGCTGCCGGAGGTGGCCGAGGTGTCGGTCAGCGACCGGCCGCCGATGCGGGAAGTGCGCGGTCTAGAGGCGTAGAACCTCGTCGAACCCGGCCACCTGCGACTCGCGATGCGTCACGAGGACTACGGTGCCGCGCGCGGCGGCGAGCACGTTCGCCAGGACGGCGTCGCCGTGCGCCGGATCCAGGCCCTCGACGGGTTCGTCCAGCACGAGGATCGGCGGTGCCGAGAGCACTGCTCTCGCCAGGATGAGCCGCTGGCGCTGCCCGCCGGACAGCGTGTCACCGTCGGAGCCGACTTCGCGGTCCAGCGGCAGATCGAAACCGGCCGTGGCGCACGCGTCGAGCAGTTCGGCGTCGGACGAGCCGGGCTTCGCGAGCAGCAGGTTCTCGCGGACCGTCGTGTGGAAGACGTGCGCGTCCGCGAGCGCGCCCGAAATCACCGACGGCAGCAGCGCCGGATCGTAGGTGTCCAGCGGTTTCCCGTTCAGCAGAGCGCGCCCGGACGTCGGCGCCACGGCACCCAGCAGGACGTTCAGCAACGTCGTCTTCCCGGCCCCGCTCGGCCCCACGATCCCGACGCGCTTGCCCGGCGGCAGGTCGAGGTCGACGTCGTCCAGCGCCGCGGCTCTTCCCGCGAAGTGGACGCCGACGCCTTCGAGCCGCAGGTGTCCCGGTTCGGGCACCGCGGTCCCGCGCGCGGGCGGCGGTTCGGTCAGCAGTGCGCGCACCCGCTCGGCCGACGCGCGGACCTCGACCCAGCGCTGGGCGGCCGCGGTCAGGGGGAGCACCAGCTCGAACACGGCCAGCGCGCCCAGCGCGAGTGCCGCGGTCAGCGGCGGTGAAACCCCGGCGGTCAGCGCGATCGCGACGCAGGTCAGCAGCTGGACGAGGATCCCGGCCGCGGTCAGCAGGCTCGTCCGGTTCGCCGTCGCCCGGTCCCGCGAGGCGAGCGCGTCGACGGCGGTGTGTGCGGCGTCCACAGTGGACTCGTGGACGCCGTAGGCGATCAGCTCGCGGCGCCCGGTGATCAGTTCGACCGACCGTTCGGCGAGGTCCGCGCGGGCCGGAGCGCTCGCTTCCGCCGCCGCGCGGGTGATCCGCACGCACAGCCACGGCAAGCCGATCCCCGCGACGGCGAGTCCGAGCGCCAGCACGAGCCCGGCGGCCGGGCTGACGATCAGCGCGATCGTCGTCGACACCGCGCCGACGAACGCGGCGACCCCGGCGGGCAGCAGGCAGCGCAGGATCGCGTCCTGTACGGCGTCCACATCGGACACCAGCCGGGTGACGAGATCGCCGCCCGAATGCCGCGAGACCCGGTGCGGCAGCAGCGACGTGTACACGCGGGTCCGCAAGGCGCCGAGATAACGCAGGACGACCTCGTGCCCGGCGAGCCGTTCCGCGTACCGCAGCCCGCCGCGCAGCAACGCCAGGGTCCGGACGGCGACGATCGCCACGGTGAGCGACGCCAGCGGCGGCTGCTCGGCCGCCTTCAACAGCAGCCACGCGGCGGTGGCCATCAGCGCCAGCCCCGCCAGCTCGGCTCCGGCCCCGATCAGCCCGGCACGGGCCAGCCGTACGACGTCCTTTGTGGACACTCCCCAGGCGTTCACACCAGTTCCCGTTCTCTCAGTGTTCGTCGGTGAACCCGCGTCCGCGATCGACGTCGGCAGGACGCTGGTCGGTCATTCACCTCGCCGATGCGGAGGTGGCGTCCTGCCACCGCGATAGCGGGGCCTTCGGCCGTGGCGGGTTCACCGCCCGAGGTGCATCTTCAGCTCCGCCTACTGCTAGTACGGCGCCATCGTGGACTTCGAGGACGCGGGTGGCCAGCGCGGCCATCGCGGGCCGGTGGGCGACGAGCACCGCGGTCCGGCCGGTGAGCAGTTCACGGGTCGCGCCGAGCACGGCGGCTTCGGTTCCCGCGTCGAGCCTGGCGGTCGGCTCGTCGAGCAGCGCCAGGCCCGCCTCGGTACGGGCCAGCGCCCTGGCGAGGCCGAGCCGTTGCCGCTGACCGGCGGAAAGCGGCGCGCCCAGTTCGCCGATCCGGGTGCGGTAGCCGTCGGGCAGTCCGCGCACGACCTCGTCGAACGCCGCCGCGCGCGCCGCGGCCTGGACGTCCGGCACCTGGCCCATGGCGATGTTCTCCTCGACGGTCCCGGTGAACAGCGTCGGCCGCTGCGGCACCCACGCCGTCCCGGCCCGCCACGCGGCCGGATCCAGGTCGCGCAGGTCGACGCCGTCGACGAGGACCCGGCCGGACGTCGGCGTGACGAAACCCAGCAGGACCGCCAGCAACGTGCTCTTCCCGGAACCGCTGGGCCCCACCAGCGCGACGTGCTCACCCGGCTCGATCGTCATGTCCACTTCGGACAACACGGTCTCGTCGCCGTACGCGACGCTCACCTTCTCCAGCACGATCCGGGGCGCACCGCGGCGGGCCACCCGCGAACCCCCGGCGACGTCCTCCGTACGGACGGCCAGCGCCTCCCGCAGCGTTGCGAGCCCTTCCGCGCTGGCGTGGAACTTCGCCCCGGCTGCCCGCAGCGGCAGGTAAGCCTCGGGAGCGAGCAGCAGGACCAGCACCGCGGTGTGCACGACCATGCCTCCTTCCAACAGCCGGAAGCCGATCGGTACCGCGACCAGTGCCACCGAGAGCGTCGCCACCAGTTCCAGTACCAGTGCGGACAGGAACGCGACCCGCAGTGTGCGCATGGTCGCGTCGGTGTGCGCGTCCGCCATCGCCCGCACGGTCTTCGCCTGCGCCTCCGCGCGGCCGAATACCTTGAGCGTGCCGAGCCCGCGCACGACGTCGAGGAAATCCCCGCCCAGCTTGGAAAGCAGCGCCCACTGTTTGGCGGTCTTCGCTTTCGTGTGCTGCCCGACCAGGATCGCGAACACCGGGATCAGCGGCAACGTCGCGAGGATGATCAGCGCCGACGACAGATCCGCGGCGAACAGCCGGACGAGCACCGCGACCGGGATGATCGCCGAGAGCACCACCGTCGGCAGATAGCCGGTCAGATAGGCGTCGCTCGCGTCGATGCCCTTGGTCACCAGGGTCGCGACCTTGCCGGGGTTGTCCGCCTCCGCGCCGAGAAGCCGTTTGCGCAGCCCGGATTTGACCGTCGCCGCGAACCGGCCGCCGACGGAACCCTGGACGCCCGCGAGCAACGCCCGTACGGCGATGGCGGCCACGAGCGTCCAGGTCACGCCGCCACCGGTGAGCAGCGTCGCGAGGCCGTCGGCCTGGACGAGGATCGCCGCTGCGGTCAGCGTGCCGAGGACGGCCAGTACGCCGAAATGGCGGCGCAATCCGGGAAGGGGAGGCATCTCGGGCTCCTAGAAGTGCAGCAGCGAACGCTGGTCGACGCGGGTGTCGTGCCTGCGCCAGGTCACCCACTGCACGGCGGCGATCGCCACCAGCGCGGGCGGCAGGACGATGGTGAGCAGGCCGAGCATCTCGGTGCTGGTGGCCGCTTCCGTCAGGCTCAACGAGAAGCCTCCGTCCACAGAGGACACCAGCGCGTCCGGCAGGCGCAGGGTGCCCACCGCCAGCACCGGCGACGCGGACAACGTCATCGTGGCGACCAGTGCCGCCTTGTGCCGCCCCGCGCGCAAGGCCGCGGCCGCGACGCCCAGCGCACCGAACGCCAGCACGATCGCGGGCAGCACCGACCACGACGCGGTGGTCTCGACAGCGCCCCACACGACCGCCACGACCAGAAACGCGAGCGCCGGCGCGAGCAGTGCCTTGGCGATCCTGTTCGCGCGGGCGGTGAACTCCGCCGGCGCCCGGACGGCCAGGAAAGCCGCTCCCTGCAAGGCGAACAGCGCGACGAACCCGGCACCCCAGAGCAGCGCGTACGGGCTGAACACCGCGAGGACGTCGCCGGTCGGCTTCCCGGCCGCGTCGAGCGGGAGCCCGAGCACGAGATTGCCGAGGAACACACCCCAGGACACCGCCGTCACCCAGGCGCCGACGGTGATCGCCAGTGTCCAGGCGCCGCGGCCCGCGTCCGGCCGCCTGCTGCGCAACTGCACCGCCGCGGTGAACGTGACGAGCCCGAGCAGCAGGGTGACGACCGGAAGGTACGCCCCGGAGAACACTTTCCCTTCCAGATGCGGGAAAGCACCGAACAGGACGCCGACCGCGGCCACCAGCCACACCTCGTTGGCCAGGAAGAACGGGCCGAAAGCGCCGAGCACGCGCCTTCGCCCGGCCTCGTCACGGCTGAGCCTGCCGAGCAGCATCCCGACGCCGTAGTCGTAGCCCGCCAGCGCGAAATAGCCGGCCGTCAGGAAACCGAGCACACACCACCAGAGGATCACCATCGGTCAGACTCCGCTCAGGACGGGAAGTTCGGCACGGGGCGCGGCCGTCTCGACGGGGTCCGGACCGCGTTTGGCGACCCGCGACATCAGCACCCAGTCGGCGATCGCGAGCACCAGGAACAACAGCGTGAAAGCGATGAAGGAGAACAGGATCTGCCCCGCCGGGATCGCCGCGACGGCGTCGGCGGTGGTCAGCTGCCCGCGGATCAGCCACGGCTGACGGCCGATCTCGCGCACCAGCCAGCCGAGGATCGCCGCGACGAACGGCAGCGGAATGGCCAGCACCATCACGTACAGCAGCGGCCGCACCTTGGTGATCCAGTTCCGGAAGAGCAGCAAAGTGCCGAGGATCGAGGCGAGGAAGGCGATGAACCCGATCTGGATCATGAAGCCCAGCGAGGCGCCGACCAGCGGATCGGGCGACTTGAGCTTGTCGGGGTGGTATTCGCCCAGCGGACCGAACTGGCCGAAACCGAAACCGATCACCAGCGTGCTGCCGACCAGCGAGGCGAGCACGCCGATGCGCATCGAACGCCGGAAGAACTCGATCTCCTTGGTGCGCTTGATGAAGTGGTACGCGCTGACGCCGACCACGAAGAAGCCGCCGGTCATGAGCGCCGCGCTCAGCACGTGCGGCAGCGAGCTCGTCAGCGCCGGGTTGGTGAACAGGGCGCCGAAGTCGTCGAGCTTCAGCACGCCGTTCTCGGCGTGGGTGCCGACCGGGTTCTGCAGGAACGAGTTGGCCACCATGATGAACAGCGCCGAGGCGTACGCGGTCAGCGTGACCAGCCAGATCAGCGTCAGGTGGACCCATTTGTTCAGCCGCCCCCAGCCGAAGATCCACAGCCCAAGGAAGGTCGATTCGGCGAAGAACGCCACCAGCGTCTCGATGGCCAGCGGGGCGCCGAAGACGTCGCCCGCGACCGCGGACAGGCCGGTCCAAGTCAGTCCGAACTGGAATTCCATCACGATTCCGGTGACGATTCCCAGCGCGTAATTGATGACGTAAAGCTTGCCCCAGAAGCGAGTCATCCGCGTGAGCTCCGGCTTGCCACCGAACGCGGAGCGTGTCTGCATCACCGCGACGAGTGTCACGAGCCCCAGTGTGAGCAGCACGAACAGGAAGTGGAACGAGGTCGTCGTCGCGAACTGGAGTCTCGCGATCGGGAGTGCGTCCATGTCGAGGCACTGTATACGTAGGCTGGCTACATGTAGCCACTAAATCTATGAAATCGGGGTGATCTCGGGGACATTCCCTGAGGTCGGTCCGGGAAAGTCCCGGCTACCCTGGTATGCGGCGATGTGTAGACTGTCTATCTATGAAGGCCGACAGTCTGCGCGGGCACCTCGACGCGCTGCTCCTCGCCGTCCTCGACGGCCGGAAGCTGCACGGGTACGCCATCATCGAGGCGCTCCAGCTCCGCAGCGACGGCGCGCTCGACCTGCCGACGGGCACCGTCTACCCGGCGCTTCGCCGGTTGGAACGCGCCGGATTCCTCGCCAGCGAGTGGGACGTCGTGTCCGGCCGCAAACGTCGTACGTACAAGCTCACCCGCTCCGGGCAGAAGGCCTTGGCGGCGGAACGAGCGGAGTGGCAGGAGTTCACCACCGTGATCGGTGGTGTCCTCGGGGGGAGCACGGCATGAGCACGATCGAGGCCTATATCGGCGATCTGGACGCCCGGTTGCGCGGGTCGGCGGGGGCGAAGGCCGATCTGCTCACCGAGGCCAGGGACGGTCTGATCGACGCGGCCGAGGCGTACCGCGAGGGTGGTATCGACGAGGCGGAGGCCGAACGCCGTGCCGTCGCCGATTTCGGCCCGGCCGCCGTGATCGCCCGTGAGTACCAGGCCGAGCTGGCGTTGCGCGGCGACATCGGCACGTTGTGGAAGGTCATCATCGGTGTGCCGCTGATCCAGGTGACCTGGGAGCTGGCGCGGATCTGGACCTACGGCGACTGGAGCCGGAGCGGGAACGCGCATCCGGAGTGGTACATGTCCGTCATCGAACTCTTCGGCATCCTGGTCCTCGTTCCGCCCGTGATCGGAGTGGCCGCGCTGTTCGGGACGCGACGGCTGGGGCGCAGGCTCGACAGTGTGAGCCTGGGGAAGGTGACGCGGTGGACGGTGGGCGCCGCGGCGAGTACGAACCTGCTGGCGTTGTTGCTGCTCACCGTGGGCACGACGGTCCTCGATCCGTCGAGGCTGAACGTGAGCCTGGTGTGCAACGTGCTGGCACTCGGCTGGGTCGCGTTCAGTTTCTGGCTGCTCCAACCGGCTTTCCGGCCCCGGCCCGCGCTCGCCGCATGAACGCGATCGAGGCCTACATCGGCGATCTGGACGCCCGGTTGCGCGGGCCGTCGTCGGCGAAGTCCGATCTGCTCACCGAGGCCAGGGACGGTCTGACCGACGCGGCCGAGGCCTATCGCGAGGGTGGTGCCGACGAGGCGGAGGCCGAACGCCGTGCCGTCGCCGATTTCGGCCCGGTGGACCTGATCGCCCGCGACTACCAGGCGGAACTGGGGCTGCGACGCGACATCCGCGTGCTGTGGGAGCTGATCGTGGGTGTCCCGCTGCTGATCCTCGGCTGGGATCTCGCCCGGGGTTTCGGGGATTGGTCGGGCTTCGGCGACTCGCCGTCCTGGTACCACCGCGCGATCGGCGCGGCCGACACGCTCGCGGCGCTGTCCCCGGCCGTCGCGGTCGCCGGGTTGCTCGCGGCACGGTTGCTCTCGCGGCGCGCGGGCGGTCCGTTCGCCGCTCGCGTCGTCTCGTGGTCGCTGGCCGGGGCGGTGGGGCTGAATCTGCTCGCGGTCGCGACGTACGGCGGCGCGACCGGGTTGCTGGAGCCCGCCCGCATGATCGTCAGCGTGCCGTGCGCGGTCATGTCCGGAACCTGGATCCTGTTCAGCATGCGGCTCACGGTCGCCGCGCGGAGCCGGAGAGCCACGGCATGACGGTGATCGAGGCGTACCTCGGGGAGCTGCGCACCCGGCTGGACGGCCCGGCGTCGGCGAAGCGGGACCTGTTGCGTGAGGCGCGGGACGGGCTCAACGACGCCGCGGACGCGTATCGCGACGGCGGCTGGAGCGAACAAGAGGCGCAGCGGCGTGCCGTCGCCGATTTCGGGCCGGTGCACCTGATCGCGCGGGACTATCAGGCCGAACTGGGGATGCACAGCGGCACCCGCACCCTGTGGAAGCTGATCCTCGGCGTGCCGATGATGCAGCTCGCCTGGGAGTTCGCCCGCGAATGGACCTTCGGCGACTGGTCGCAGCTCACGACGCCGACCCCGGGTTGGTACAAGTACGTCGCCCAGTTCACCCACGGCTCGGTGTTCATCGTGCCGATGCTGGGCGTGGTCGCGCTGGTCTCCATGCGCTGGCTTTCCCGGCGGATGGACGGCGCCCGGCTGGTCAGGACCGCCGGCGTACTGATCGGTGAGGCCGTCGGGCTGAACCTGCTTTCGGTGGCGCTGCTGGTGATCGCGACCGGATTCATCGACGCGTCGAGACTGTTCCTGTCGGTGCCGTGCGGGATCCTCATGGTGCTCTGGGTGGTGCTCAGCGTGCGACTCGCGTTGCTGGCGCGACGATCGTGGCGTTCGTGTGCCACGATCGTGGCGTGACGACCGCCCTGATCTATCTCGTAGTCATGCTGCTGGTGGCCGCCGTGGTGTTTCTGCTGGCCGCCGTGGTGTTCGGCAGGGGTGAGGAGCTGGCCCCGCTGCCTCCAGGCGGCTCGCCGACCAGGCTGCCCGCGGAGGACATCACCGCCGAGGACGTCCATGCCGTCCGCTATCAGATGGTGCTGCGCGGCTACAAGATGTCCGAAGTGGACTGGGTGATGCGGCGGCTCGGCGTCGAGATCGAGGACCTGCGGGCCAAAGTGGCCGAACTGGAGGCCGAGCGCGAGGGCGCCAGGTGACCGATGTCGTCGTCTCCGTCGACGTCGCGGTACCGGCCGGGACGGCTTGGCTCGCCCTGACCGACTGGGAACGCCAGGGCGAATGGATGCTCGGCACCGAGGTCAAGGTCGTCGAGGGCAACGGGCGTAGCGTGGGTTCGAAGCTGTCGGCGTTCACCGGTGTCGCCGGGATCGGCTTCACCGACACCATGGAGATCACCAGCTGGGAACCGCCGCTGCGCTGCGTCGTGCGGCATCTCGGCAAGATCGTGCAGGGCACCGGGGTCTTCCAGGTGATCGAGAAGGGGCCGCATTCCTCGACGTTCGTCTGGGCGGAGCATCTGCGGCCGCCGTTCGGCGTCGTCGGACGGCTCGGCTGGCCGGTCGCGAAACCGGGCTTCGAACTGGGACTGCGGTTGTGCCTGCAGAGATTCGTGAAGTACGCGGAGGGGTACAGGGTTGGCTGAGGCGGGTCTGCTGGGCGCGGACGGGATCAAGCGGTGTTCGTGGGGTAACTCGGCCCCGGACTACGCCGAGTACCACGACACCGAGTGGGGCGTCCCGCTCCACGGCGACGAAGAGCTGTACGAGCGCCTGTGCCTGGAGTCGTTCCAGTCCGGGCTTTCGTGGATCACGATCCTGCGGAAACGGGAGTCGTTCCGGAAGGCGTTCAAGAAGTTCAAGCCGAAGAAGGTCGCGGCCTTCACCGACGACGACGTCGCTCGGCTGATGGAAGACGCGTCGATCGTGCGGAACCGGGCGAAGATCCTGGCGGCGATCACCAACGCGCGGGCGATTTCGGAACTGGATGGTTCGTTGGACGACCTGCTGTGGTCGTTCGCGCCCTCCTCGCACGCCCGGCCGCGGCGGATGGCGGACGTCCCGGCGATCACCGACGAGTCGAAGGCGATGGCGAAGGAACTCAAGAAGCGCGGCTTCGTGTTCCTCGGGCCGACGACCTGCTACGCGCTGATGCAGGCGACCGGGATGGTCGACGACCACGTGAAGGACTGCTTCCGGGCCGCCTCGTGAGTGGCAAGGACGGTTAGAACCGTCCTTGCCACTCACGAGGTTTACTTGCCCTGGAAGTTCGGCTTGCGCTTGCCCACGAACGCCTCGACGGCCTCGGTGTGGTCGGCCGTCGCGCCCAGCGCGGTCTGGGCCGCGTCCTCGGCGTCGAGCGCCTCTTCGAGGGACGACTCGGCGGCGACGGACAGGACGTTCTTGATCTTCGCGTACGCGACCGTCGGGCCGGCGGCGAGCTTCGCGGCGACCTTCTGCGCGCGGGCGGCCAGTTCCTCGTCCGGGACGACCTCGCCGACCAGGCCGAGCGTCAGCGCCTCGGCGGAGTCGACCGTGCGCGCCATCAGCATCAGCTCGGCCGCGCGGCCGAGGCCGATCAGCCGCTGCAACGTCCACGACGCGCCCGAGTCCGGGCCGAGGCCGACGTTCGCGAACGCCATCAGGAAGTTCGCCGACGTCGCCGCGATCCGGAGGTCGCTCGCGTACGCGAAGGCCGCGCCCGCGCCCGCCGCCGGGCCGTTCACCGCCGCGATGACCGGCTTCGGCATCCCGACGATCGTCTTGACGATCGGGTTGTAGTGCTCCTTGACCGTGTGTAGCGGCGCGGGGTCACCCGCCTGCAGCAGCCCGACGTGCTCCTTCAGGTCCTGCCCGGCGCAGAACGCCTTGCCCGAACCGGTCAGCACGACCGCGCGGACGCTGTCGTCGGCCGCGGCCTCGGTCAGGCCCGCCAGCAGCAGTTCCTTGAGTTCGACGGTCAGCGAGTTGTACGCCTGCGGCCGGTTCAGCGTGAAGGTGCGCACGCCATCGGCGTCGGCGGTCAGCAGAACGTCGGATGTGGTCACGGGATCTCCTAGTCGGCGAAACTGCGGTCTGAGACGAAGTCTTTCAGCCTCGCGAGCCGCATACCAGCACCGATACGGCGGCAAAAGATCGGTCCGCGTTCGCGCTCGGCCGCTGATGAGGGACAATGGACAGTAGACCCGGCTGGCTTTGACGAGCGCGACCCGGGCGCGCCGGTTGAGACGGAGGGAGCACGCTATGGCGGCCATGAAGCCCCGGACCGGAGATGGTCCCCTCGAAGTGACTAAG
Source organism: Amycolatopsis sp. NPDC058340 (assembly GCF_042723975.1). NCBI lineage: Bacteria > Bacillati > Actinomycetota > Actinomycetes > Pseudonocardiales > Pseudonocardiaceae > Amycolatopsis > Amycolatopsis sp. NPDC058340. The sequence goes on from NZ_JBHXIB010000033.1 coordinate 67,859, forward strand.
GAGGGGCGGGGCCTCGTGATGCGCGTACCACTCGAAGGTGGTGGGCGTCTCGTCGTCGAACTCTCCGCGGAAGAAGCGAAGGATCTCGGCGCGGCCTTGCAGGAGGTCACCGGCTGAGCCGGACCGCACCAACGTTCAACCCACCCGCACCCCGGTCTCCCTTCGGAGGCCGGGGTCGCGGTTCATCTGCGCCCGGAGGTCGCTCACTGTGCGTAACCCGCTACCCCCCGTTCCGGGGAAGCTGCTCGAACTCGAGGTCTCGGACGACCTGAGGCGCGGTACGCCGCTGGCCACGCTGATCGCGGCGCCGTCCGAAGAGGACGGTGACGCCGGGCTCGCGGAGATCGGCGGCGTTCGGCCCACCGGCAAGGCCGGTGACGTGCAGACCGTGCCGACCGGCGGCGTCCGCTGGGTGGCGGGTGTCGGCGACGGCGAGCCGAAGCAGTACCGCAAGGCCGGTGCGGCTCTGGTCCGCGCCGTTTCGTCGGCGCTGGAAGAAGACGTCAAGGCGGGCCAGAAGGCGTTCCGTGCCTTCGCCGTCGAACTGCCCGAGGACGCGGGCGCCGAACACGTCGAAGAACTCGCGTTCGGGCTGCTGCTCGGCGGCTACCGGTTCACGGTGACGGCCGAGGAGCCGAAGCCGAGCCTGCGGACCGTGCGCTTGATCACACGTCACGCGGACGCCTTGGACCGGGTCCGCGAACTCGCCGCGGCCGCCGCGTTCGCGCGCGACCTGGCGAACACGCCGTCGAACATCAAGACGCCCGCCTGGCTCGCCGACACGGCTGCCCGGGTCGCCGGCGGCATCCCGAACCTGACCGTGACGGCGCGGGACGAGAAGTGGCTGGCCGATCAGGGCTTCGGCGGCGTCCTCGCCGTCGGTGGCGGATCGGCCGCGCCGCCGCGGCTGATCGAACTGGAGTACCGGCCGCGCGGGGCGACGACGCATCTGCTGCTGGTCGGCAAGGGCATCACCTTCGACACCGGTGGTCTTTCGATCAAACCGGCCGACGGCATGCACCTCATGCGCACCGACATGGCGGGCGGCGCGGCGATCATCGCCGCGGTCCGCGCGATCGCCGCGCTGCGCCTGCCGGTCAAGGTGACCGGGCTGGTGCCCGCCGCCGAGAACCACGTGTCCGGTTCGTCGTACCGGCCCGGCGACATCGTCCGGCACTACGGCGGCAAGACCACCGAGGTGGGCAACACCGACGCCGAGGGCCGCATGGTGCTGGCCGACGCCCTCGTCTACGGCATCAAGAAGCACAAGCCGGACGCCGTGATCGACGCGGCGACCCTGACCGGCGCCATGAAGGTCTCGCTCGGCGTCCGCACCGGCGGTGTCTTCGCCACCGACGACGCGCTCGCGGAACGGGTCGCGAAGGCGGGCGAGCGGGTCGGCGAGGCGTGGTGGCGGATGCCGCTGCTGGAGGACCTCGCCGAGACCGTGCAGGGCTCGCTCGGCGACGTCCGGCAGGCGCCGGGCGGCCCCGGCGGCATCGTCGCGGCGCTGTTCCTGCGCGAGTTCGTCGGGGACGTGCCGTGGGCGCATCTCGACATCGCCGGCCCCGCGCGGGCCGACAAGACCTACGCGGACGTCGTGCCCGGGGCCACCGGATTCGCGGCGCGGACGCTGGTCGAACTGGTCGCTTCCTACGCCTGACCTGCGGTTTACCTGCGGGGTGGTAGCAAAGGTCCCTTGCTCCCGCCCCGCAGGTCGACCCTGGGCATGGGCTGGGTCGGCGCGTCACCGGCGTGGGCGGTGAGCCGCCGTGCGATCCCGGTCGCGGGGCCGGTCAGGAACCGGAAGACGAGCCACGCCGTCACGGAGCCGAGGACGAGCCCGGCGAGCACGTCGTGCGGGTAGTGCGCGCCGACGAAGACCCGCGAGAAGCCCATCAGCACCGCACCCGGGAGCACCCACGGCGCGAGTCGCCGCCAAGCGAGTGCCAGCCCGACGGCGGCCGCCGCCGCGATCGTGGAGTGGTTGCTCGGGAAGGACCAGTCGCCGACCGGCGGGCAGTCGACGAGTGTGACGAGGTTCCGGCACGGCCGGTCCTCCTGGATCACGCTCTTCAGGCCTTCGCTGATCAGGTACGCGACCGCGGTCGCGGCGGGTGGCAGCAGCGCCACGGCCATCCGGACGGGCGAAGTGCGTGCCCGCCACAACATCCAGGCGAAGAGCGCCGCGAAGGCGAGCAGTCCTGCTTCGGTGAACAGGATTCCGGTCGCCTGAAGCCAGTTCGGGCTCTCGCCCGCCAACTCCACGATGTCGTCGTACATTCACCCGAAGTTAGCGAAAACGACGCCCCCGTGCGGTGGACGATCGGCAGGGATCGACCCTGCCGATCGTCACCAGGGCTGCGCGCGGACCCGCTCCCGGAACCGCAGGACGGCGGGCGGCAGGACCACATCGCGACGCCACGCCAGCCCGATGGTCCGCCCGACCGGCGGCACCAGCGGGACTTCGGCGACACCCGCCGGGCTGCCCGGCTCGAAACGGGGGAGCAGCGCGACTCCGAGCCCGGCCGCGACGAGCCCGCGGACCGTGTCGGACTCCTGTCCTTCGAAGGCGATCTTCGGCTCGAAGCCTGCCGCGGCGCACAATTCGTCGGTGATGGTGCGGAGGCCGTAGCCGGTCTCGAGGAGCACGAACTCCTCGTCCGCGAGGTCCTCGATGGCGGCGCTGGGCCGGTCGGCGAGACGGTGCGACGTCGGCACGGAAAGGAAGATCTCCTGCTCGGAAAGCACGGCGGTGTCGAGCAGCGGGTCGTCGACAGGAGCTGGCGCGAGCAGCGCGAGGTCGAGCTCGCCGCTGGTCAGCCTGTCGACCATGTCCTGACGTGAGCCCTGGACCAGCGTGAACCGGACGCCCGGGTGGTCCGCGCGATAGCCGCGGAGCAACGTGGGGACCAGCGAGCGGCCGAGCAGGTGCAGGAAACCGAGGACGATGTGCCCGGATTCGGGGTCGACCTCCTCGCGGGCTTGACGGACCCCGGCGTCGACGGCGGCGAGCGCGCGTTCCGCGGCGTCGGCGAGCAGCTCGGCGGCACGGGTGAGCCGGATTCCGCGGCCGTCGGGGACTGTGAGCGGTGCGCCGAGGGCCTCACCGAGCGCCGAGATCCGGCGGCTTACCGTGGGCTGCGGGACACCGAGCAGTTCCGCCGCGCGTGTGACATTCGTCGTGCGGCGCAGTGCGGTGAGCAGAGCGAGCTGGGGGGCTAGCTGGGCGGTCATCCTTTCATTCAGCACGGTATCGATTGTGGCAGATGAGCGTATTAGACGTATCGTTTAGCCAGGCTTAGCTTCGAGGACGTGCCTGCCCCCGGAACCACCCGCCGCGTGACGATCGCCGTCGCCGCGGCCGGGATCTCCTCGTTCGCGCTGCTCTACGCGCCGCAGCCGGTGCTGCCGCAACTGGCCGAGCAGTACCACCTCGATCCTGGCGGCGCCTCGCTCGCGGTGAGCGTCGCGACCGGCGCGCTCGCGATCGCCGTGCTGCCGATCGCGGCGCTTTCGGAGGTGGTGGGACGGCGCCCGGTGATCATCGCTTCGGTGGTCGCGTCGGTCGTGTTCGGTTTCCTGTTGCCGCTGGCGCCCAGCTATCCGGCGCTGCTCGTGCTGCGGGCGCTGCAAGGGGTCGCCATCGCCGGGTTCCCCGGGGTGGCCGCGGCCTACCTCGCGGAACGGCTCGGCAAGGCCGGGCTGGCGGCGGCGGTGGGCGCGATGATCGCCGGGAACACCGTCGGCGGCATGGTCGGGCGGCTCGCGGCCGGGTTCACCGCCGGACCGTTCGGCTACCAGGGTGCGCTGCTCGTCGTCGCGGTGGTCGGGCTGGTCTGCACGGTGGTCACGGTGCTGGCCCTGCCGCCGGGGGAGCAAGGGACCTTTGCTACCACTTTCGCGGATCGGCGCAGGTCAGAGCGGTTCCGCGAACAGGGCAAGGCGGTGCTCGCCGGGCTCGGCGCGGCCGTCCGGAAGCCGGTCCTGCTCGTCCAGTACGCGGTCGCGCTGCTGGCGATGGGCTCGTTCGTCGCGCTGTACAACGCCGCCGGGTTCCGCCTGACCGGCGAGCCGCTGAACCTCTCGCCCGCGATCGCGTCGCTCGTCTTCCTCGCGTACGCGATCGGCTCGGTCTCGTCGGCGACGGCGGGCAAGCTCGTCGGCCGGTTCGGGCGTCGCCGGGCGCTTGCCGCTGCCCTGCTGCTCACGATCGCGGGCGCCGCGCTGACCCTGTCCGACTCGCTGCCCATGGTCGTCGCCGGATTCGTGGTGCTGACCGGCGCGTTCTTCGCCGCGCACGCCGTCGCCAACGGCTGGGCCGCGGCGGAGGCGCCCGAGAACGCCCGTGGCCAGGTCGGCGGGCTCTACACGCTCTCGTACTACCTCGGGAGCAGCGTCGGCGGCGCCGTCGGCGCGACCGTGTACGGGCACGCGGGCTGGACCTGGCTGATCGTGCTCACCGCCGCCTGGCTGGCCCTCGCCGCGGTGGCCGTGCTGAAGGGGACTTTCCCCGCGTCACACGTGGTGAAAGCGCCCTTCGCCGCGTCAGATGCGGTGAAGGCGTCCTTCAGCCCCCGGCGGTAGAAAGTGGTAGCAAAGGTCCCTTGCTACGCGATCGCGGCGACCAGCAGCCCGCCGCCCACCGGCAACAGCGCCGGCACCAGCCGCTCGTCCTCCCGGAAGGCCCGCGCGACCTCCCGGAGCGCGAGCGTGTCCGGATCACGCCGTGAGGGATCGGTCACCCTGGTGCCCGAGACGTTGTGGAACGCCAGTATCCCGCCGGGCCGTAGCAGCGCGACGGCCTTCTCGTAGCAACTCGGGTACTCGACCGGCGCCGAATCGACGAACACCAGGTCGTAGCCGCCGGGCGTCAGCCGGGGGAGGACGTCGAGCGCGCGCCCCATGATCAGCCGGGTCCGTCCCGGCGGATAGCCTGCCTCGCGGAACGCCGCCCGCGCCGCCCGGTGGTACTCCGGCTCGATGTCGATCGAAGTGAGGATCCCGTCGTCGACCATGCCGCCGAGCAGGCACAACCCGCTCACCCCGGCCCCGGTTCCGACCTCGACGACGGCCTTCGCCCGGAGCGTCGTGGCGAGGAAACGCAGAGTCGCACCCGCACCCGCGCTCAGCGGACCGCACCCCAGATCGGCCGACCGCGCCCGCGCGGCGGCCAGTACCTCGTCGTCGGGGACGTAGCCGTCGACGAGATCGGCGTCGGCGGCCTCGGCAGGCGAGCCCGCATGCGTCCCGGAATTCACACGCGGAGGTTAGCGCTGCCTATCGCCAAAAGAGCAGAAGACTCCTGGTAACGACTTCTCAGCCTCCTCTCAGTCCAGTCTCACTAGAAACATAAGCAGGCCGGACAGACTGGTCCTCGACAACGGGAACACCGTGCTCATCGCCCGCGTTGGGTGGAGTAGTTGGGAGAAGACGCTGATGGAGGTGCCTACTTCCCCGATGCAGGAAACGATGCAGGACCAGCACGCGGATCAGGTCACGCCGGTGACGGTGGACGAGGCCGCATGGACGCCGCCCTCGTGGGACGAGGTCGTGCGTGAGCACGCCGACCGCGTGTACCGGCTGGCATACCGCCTGACCGGTAACGCCCACGACGCCGAGGACCTGACACAGGAGACCTTCATCCGGGTCTTCCGCTCGCTCGCGTCGTACAAGCCCGGCACGTTCGAAGGCTGGCTGCACCGCATCACCACGAACCTCTTCCTCGACATGGCCCGCCGCCGCTCGCGCGTGCGGATGGAAGGCCTCCCCGAGGACACCGACCGCATCGTCGGTGACGACCCGAGCCCCGAGCAGGTCTACTCGGACACTCATCTCGACCCGGACCTGCAGGCCGCGCTCGACGAGTTGCCGCCCGAGTTCCGTGCCGCGGTCGTGCTGTGCGACGTCGAAGGCCTCTCGTACGAGGAGATCGGCGCCACCCTCGGTGTCAAGCTCGGCACCGTGCGCAGCCGGATCCACCGCGGCCGCCAGGCGCTTCGCGCTTCTTTGGAGCGTCGTCGCGCCGCGGCGCAGGAGTCTGCGAAGGTGGGGGTATGACCGCACCGCGAGGTTGGGGACTCCCCGAGTCGCATCTGCTTCCGGACGCCATCGTCGCCTTCGTGGACGGCGAGCTGTCCCTCGGCGCCCAGGACAGGGCTTCGGCGCATATCGCCCGTTGCCAGTCCTGTGCCGCCGAAGTGACCGCCCAGCGCCAGGCCGTCGCGGCCGTGAAGCAGGCGGGAGCCCCGTCGATGTCGGCGGGTTTCCTGGCCAGCCTTTGCTCCATCCCGCAGAACACCGAACTTCCCGGCACGCCGGACAACCTGGCGATGACCGCCGACGGCCAGCTCGTGGCCATCCAGCGGCCGGACAGGGTCGCCGGCCTTCGCGACACCGGAGTCCTGGGCGGTACCGCGCCGTTGGGATCATCGGCGCCGCTGGGCCAGTCGCCGAACGTCCTCGGCGGCGGGCGGTTCGGTCTCGCCCGGCGGAAGTACGCGCAAGGCGCCGGAGTCGTCGTTTCGGGTCTGGTGCTGAGCGCCCTGGCCCTGGTCGCGACCTCGGGTGACGGCACCGAAGACCAGCCGGCCACCGGTTTCACCCCGCCGCAAGGCGTCAACGCCGGTCTGCTGCCCGCGCAGCTGGGCGGCGGCACCCAGCCGGAACCGCCGCGCAGCACCACGCCGAGCCCGAGCACGTCCAGCGTGCCCATGCCCGTCTCGGCCCGCTGATCCGCTTCGTCAGGGTTTGACGAAGCAGATCGTCGCGCTCTTGAACTTCTGCGTCGCGCCGTACGCCGAGTAGGAGATCACCTCTTCCGTGCCCTCCTTGCACGGACTGTTCACGTAGCTCGCCTTGTCGAACACCTCGCTGATCTTCAGCCGCGCTCCCGAGCAGTTCACCAGCGGCGGCGGGGTCTTGGTCTTGATGTCGTCGAAACACAGGCCGATCTGGGCGTTGATCCCCAGACAGAGTCCGACGCCTTCACCGCGCAACGGGGTCGGTACCGAGTAGGTGTAGAAGCCCTCCGGGCAGTCGCCCTTGACCGTGCCCTTGACGCTCACGACGTACGGCGTCTGCGGGTTGTCACAGGCGGCCTTCACCGCGTCTGCCTCTTTCCCGGTGCCGGTCAGCTGGACGCAGTCGCCGTTCTCCACCTTGGTGGCCTGCTTCTCCGGTCCGGCGGCCGCCTTCATCACGAGGACGAGGCCGATCCCGCCGCCGACCACGACGAGCGCGGCGACGAGCAGCAGCACCTTCACCTTGGTGGTCAAGCCCTTCTTCTTGGGCGGCTGCTGTGGCCAGCCCTGCTGCTGCTGGGGCCACTGCTGCTGTTGCTGGGGCCACTGCTGGTGAGGGACGTTCTGGGGCGGGAAAGGAGCCCCCGGATTCTGCGACATGGCCGTTAGAGTGCCACAAGGTGAGACATACGCGCTTCAAGTGTCACATTTTTGTCCGGTCCGGGGAATCAACGCGCACTTCACCGTGGTCACGGCAGAATCCACGGTGAGGCTTGGCGTACTCTCGCGTCCGGCCAACCTGATCTCAGCCCCGGGGAATGATGACCGAGCAGCCGAACGCGAATCCGCAGCAGCCTGGTGACCCGGCGGGGGATCGGCTGGCACCGCGCCCGCTGGCCCGGCCCGCCGTCGATCCGGCGCAGGCGGCCACGTTCGGGAGGCCGCATGGCGTCGATGGCGCCTTCGACAAGCTGTATCAGCCCGGCACGAACGGGCAGTCCGCGCCGGGCCTGAATCTGGCGCCGCCGACGCCCGAATCGCTCGCCGAAGCCTTCCGCCGTCCGCCGGGCGCCGAAGGTGTCGTGCTGGAGCGGCCGCACGGGACCAACGGCTCCGGGCCGTCCGCGAACGGCGCGGAAGGCCCGCTCTGGACCACGACTTCGGACCCGTGGCGTGATCCCGGTTCCGGCGCGGTGCTCGCCGGGCCCGCCGTGCAGCAGGACTCGGACGAAGAGAAGGACGCGAAGCGCCCGCAAGGTGCGCTGCTGAGCCTTCCCGAGGTCCTCTTCGGGCGGCGTGTGCAGACGAAGGCGCTCGCGATGCTCGCCGCGGTCGCGCTGGTCATCGGCGCGGTCGGCGGGCTGATCGGCTGGTGGTTCGCCGACACCGGCACCGAACTGACCGGCCAGGCCAGTATCTCCGAGGCCGACGCGGCCAAGGAACGTCCGGCGGGCTCGATCGCGGACATCGCCCACCGGGTGGCGCCCGCCGTCGTCTCCCTCGAGGTGTTCAAACCCGGCGCCGACGCCGGACAGCAGGGCTCCGGTGTCGTCATCGACAACCAGGGCTACGTGCTCACCAACGAGCACGTGATCTCCGCCGCGACCGCCGATTCGGCCACCAAGGTCACCGCCGTGTTCTTCGACGGCAAACGCGTCGAGGCGAAGATCGTCGGCGCCGACCCCAAAACCGACCTCGCCGTGGTGAAGGTCGACGTCAAGAACCTCACCGCGCTGCAGGTCGGGAAGTCGTCCGACCTGGCCGTCGGCGACTCGGTGATCGCCGTCGGTTCGCCGCTGGCGCTGCAGAACTCGGTGACCGCCGGCATCGTGAGCGCGCTCAACCGCCCGGTCACCGCGGGCGGCGACGGCGGCAGCGCGCCGGTGATCTACGAAGCCATCCAGACCGACGCCGCGATCAACCACGGCAACTCGGGCGGCGCGCTCGTCGACGCGACCGGCGCACTGGTCGGGATCAACTCCGCGATCCGCTCGTCGAGCGCCGAGGGCGGCAGCATCGGCATCGGGTTCGCCATCCCCAGCGACTACGCGGTGAAGATCGCGAAAACACTGATCAAGGACGGCAAGGTCGTCCACCCGGACATCGGCATCAACGCTTCGTCGACCGTCGCGGGCTCCAGCACCATGGGCGCGCAGGTCCGCAACGTCGCCCCCGGCGGCCCCGCGGCCTCGGCCGGGATCAAAGAAGGCGACGTCATCACGGAAGTCGGCGGACGGCTCGTGCGCGACTCGGCGGAGCTGCTCGTCGCGGTCCGTGCCCGCGAAGTCGGCGAAGTGGTTCCTGTCCGGCTTGTCCGGGATGGGTCTTCACTTGTCGTGGACGTGAAACTGGCCTCGGACTAGCGAGTTCGGACGGGTACCCTGAACGGGGAAGACGCCGAGGCGGAGGTTCACACGGGTGTTCGAGAGTGTCGGCTGGGGAGAAATCCTCATCATCGTCGTCGCGGGTCTTTTCATCCTCGGTCCGGAGCGGCTGCCCGAAGCGGCGTCCTGGGTGGCGAAGAGCGTCCGCAAGGTCCGCGACTTCGCGACCGGGGCCAAGACGCAGCTGCGCGAGGAGATGGGCCCGGAGTTCGATCAGCTGCGCAAGCCGCTGGAGGATCTGCGAGGCCTGCGGAACTTCGACCCGAAGCGGGTCGTCACCCAGCACCTGTTCGACGGTGACACGGATCCGCTGGGGCTCAACAACGTCAACGGGACCAATGGTGCCAACGGTGCGAATGGGGCTTCGAAGCCCAACGGCTACCCGGCGCCGGCTTCGCAGCCTGAGCCGCTGAAGCCGGGGGAGCGTCCGCCGGTCGACCCGGACGCCACCTGACCCAGCTCAAGCCTCGTGAGTGGTAAGGACGGTTCTAACCGTCCTTACCACTCACGAGGCGGTAAAGAGGTCAGCGGCCCGCGGGAGTGACGTTCAGCATCATCCCGGCCAGCCCGCGCGCCCGGACGGTCAGCTTCTTCGCCGCCTCCTTGAGCACGAGCGACGCCGGCGCGTCCGGCTCGGCCAGCACGATCGGCGTGCCCGAGTCGCCGTTGGAGACCACGCGCGGGTCCATCGGGACCTGCCCGAGCAGCGGCACCGTCGAGCCGACCGACTTCGACAGCGAGTCGGCCACCGACTGCCCGCCACCGGAGCCGAAGATCTCCATCTTCTGCCCGTCCGGGGTCTCCAGCCACGACATGTTCTCGATGACCCCGGCCACGCGCTGCCGCGTCTGGAGCGCGATCGCGCCCGCGCGCTCGGCCACCTCGGCTGCCGCCTGCTGCGGCGTGGTGACGACCAGGATCTCCGCGTTCGGGATGAGCTGCGCCACCGAGATCGCGATGTCGCCGGTGCCCGGCGGCAGGTCCAGCAGCAGGATGTCGAGGTCGCCCCAGAACACGTCGGCGAGGAACTGCTGCAGCGCGCGGTGCAGCATCGGCCCGCGCCACACCACGGGGGTGTTGCCCGGGGTGAACATGCCGATCGAGATGACCTTCACCCCGTGCGCCTGCGGCGGCATGATCATGGTGTCGACCTTGGTCGGCTTCTCCCGCGTGCCGAGCATCCGCGGCACCGAGTGACCGTAGATGTCCGCGTCCACCACGCCGACGGAAAGCCCGCGTTCGGCCATCGCGGCCGCGAGGTTCACCGTCACCGAGGACTTGCCGACACCGCCCTTGCCGGACGCGACGCAGTAGACGCGCGTCAGCGAGCCGGGCTGCGCGAACGGGATCACCGGCTCCGCGGCGTCACCGCGAAGGGATTTTCGCAGCTCCGTGCGTTGCTCGTCGCTCATCACGTCGAGCTCGACCCGGACGTCGTTGACGCCGGGGAGCTTCTTGACGGCTTCGGTGGTGTCGTTGGTCAGCGTCGCCTTCAGCGGGCAGCCGGCGACCGTCAGGTAGATCCCGACGGTGACCACACCGTCCGAGCCGACCTCCACGTCCTTGACCATGCCGAGTTCGGTGATCGGTTTCTTGATCTCCGGGTCGTACACGGCCTTCAGCGCGGTGCGGACATCGTCGACGCTGGGGAGTTGCTGCGTACTGGTCACCCCACCATGTTACGTACCGGTAGGCGTGCGGTCGGGTTTGGCCTTGCGCGGCTTGGCGTCGAGATCTTCACGGAGCCGGTCGAGCTCGCCCCGCAGGAAGTCCCGGGTGGCGACCTCGCCGAGCGCGATCCGCAGCGACGCGAGCTCCCGCGCGAGGTACTCGGTGTCGGCCTTGGTCTGCGCGGCGCGGTTCCGGTCCTCCTCCAGCGAGACGCGGTCGCGGTCGTCCTGCCGGTTCTGCGCCAGCAGGATCAGCGGCGCGGCGTACGCGGCCTGCGTCGAGAACGCCAGGTTCAGCAGGATGAACGGGTACGGGTCCCATCGCAGCGAGACCGCGACCAGGTTCAGCACGATCCAGACGATGACGATCAGCGTCTGCCAGAACAGGTACTTGCCGGTGCCGAGGAACCGCGCGACCCGCTCGGTGAACCGGCCGAACGAGTCGGGGTCGATGTTCAGCCTGAACCGGCTCTGGCCGCGGGGCTGGTCCAGCCGCCGCCCGGACATCAGTTCAGGCACGTTCGGCCTCCTCGGTGATCTCGCCGGTGATGTCGTGCAGCCCGGTCTCGCGCCAGTCCTCCGGGAGCAGGTGGTCGAGCACGTCGTCGACGGTGACCGCGCCGAGCAGGTGGTCTTCGGCGTCCACCACCGGCCCGCAGGTGAGGTTGTAGGCGGCGAAGTAGCGCGTGACCTCGGACAGGGTGGCGTTCGGTTTCAGCGCGGGCAGCTGGGAGTCGACGGCGCTCGCCACCATTTCCGCCGGTGGTTCGCGCAGCAGCCGCTGGAAGTGGACGACGCCGACGAAGCGGCCGGTCGGTGTCTCCGTCGGCGGACGGCAGACGAACACCATGCTCGCCAGCGCCACGGGAAGGTCCGCGTTGCGGATATGCGCGAGCGCTTCGGCGACCGTGGCGTCCGGGGTCAGCACCACCGGCTCGGGTGTCATCAACCCGCCCGCGGTGTCGGAGGAGTACTCCAGCAGCCGCTTCACCGGCGCCGACTCCTCGGGTTCCATCAGTTCCAGGAACCGGTTCTGCTCGGCGGGCGCCAGTTCGGCCAGCAGGTCGGCGGCGTCGTCGGGGTCCATCGCTTCGAGGATGTCGGCGGCCCGTTCCTCGGCGAGGTAGGACAGCAGTTCCTTCTGGTCGTCCTCGGGGAGTTCCTCGATGACGTCGGCGAGGTGCTCGTCGTCCATCGCGTCGGCGACCTCGTGCCGTCGTTTGAGCGGCAGGTCGCGGACGGTGGCGGCGACGTCGGCCGGGCGCATGGTGTCGAACAGCATCAGCAGCTGCGCGGCCCCCTGGGTCTGGCCGGTGAGGTCGGTGAGCCCGAGCCCGGACACCTCCGCCCACGGCAGCACCTGCATCGCCGAACGCCGCCTGCCGAGGCCGAGTCTGCTCGACCGTTCGCGGATCGCGAGTTTCGCGAGCACCCAGTCCCGGGTCCGCGTCGGTTCCATCGCGGCGTCGACGACGGTGATCCTGGTGTCCGAACCCGCGAGCGTGGCGTGCGCGTCGAACAGCTGCCCGACCACCAGCACCTCGTTGGGCCGCTGATGGAAACGCCGCATGTTCACCGATCCGGTGGCGAGTGTGATCGCGCTGGGCTCGATCGAGGTCACGCGCAACATCGGCACGAACACGCGGCGCCTCGTCGTCAGCTCCACCACGATGCCGAGGATCCGCGGCGGCTGCTGATCCAGGCGCAGGCCCGCCACCAGGTCCCGCACCTTGCCGATCGATTCGCCATCGGGGCCGAAAACCGGCAAACCGGCCAGCTGAGCTGCGAATACCCTGTTCACGGCTGCCATGCTCGAAGGTTATCCGCTCCCGGGGCGGCAGACGATTCGTGTGATCACCGCAATGCCCAGGCGGCGATTCCGGGGACGGCGGCGTAGGCCGGGTCTTCGGCGATGGTCTCGGGTGAGGCGCCCTCGGCGAGGTCTTCGTACAGCCAGGTCCAGTTCTGCACCGCGCGTACGAGCGTCCAAGCCTTCGCTCGCTCCGCGTCGACCTCGGCCGCCGCGCTGAACCATTTGATCTTTTCGTCCATTGTGGACTCTTGCGCCCGGTTCCAGAGGATCGAGATCGCGCCGAATTCCAGATCACCCGAAAGCGGCTTCGGGTCGATCACCAGCCACGGCTCGCGCGCCCCGGCGAGGACGTTCTCGAAGTGCAGATCCTCGTTCACCATCAGCTCACCGGCTTGCGGCCCGAGGTTCGCGCAGATTTCCACGGCGGCGTCGATGTACTCGCGGTCGAACGGTTCGCCCAGTTCGCTCCAGGTCTCCGGGAGTTCGGTGACCAGCTCCGCGGCCTCTTCCCGCAGGGATCGCCGCAGCGCCTCGGGAGCGGGAACGGCCAGCCGCCGAGCCAGCGCGCCGACGGTCTCGACGGCCTCCCGGATCGGCTCCGTCTCCAGTGACCGGGTGGCGTCAAGCCGCTCCAGGAGCAGCACGCCGTCCTCGGGCACGTTGTCGTACATCAGGACCGCGCCCTGACCGGCCCAAGTGGACAGTGCGAGCGGTTCGTCGTCCGACTCCTCGTGCGGCCAGCCGAGCTTGAGGATCGAGGGGGAGCCGTCCGCGCGGCGCACGGGCTGCGCGACGCCGACGAAACCGTGCATGGCGGCACCGTCGTAGTCGAGCCGCCACTTGGCGGTGTACTTCTCGGCGAGGAAGGGGAGGGAATCGAGCCACTCGGCGGCCCCGGGGCCGAGTTCGGCGGCGCGGTCGAGGAACTTGGGCGGGATCTTGAAACCGGTCACGAACCCACCTTGGCAGCCTTGTCCACCGTGTTTCCCCCGTGACTCGCCGGGCGTACCGTGAACAGCGAGAACAACCCCGGGAGCAGCCATGGTGGTGGAGATTCTCAGTGCGGTCGCCGTCGCGGGCGGAGCTTGGCTCGCGGCCAGCCTTCGCGTGGTGAAACAGTACGAACGCGGCCTCGTGTTCCGGTTCGGGCGGGTGCGCCCGGCCATCCGGGAGCCGGGGCTCGCGCTGCTGGTGCCGATCGCGGACAGACTGCAGAAGGTCAACATGCAGATCGTCACGATGCCGATCCCCGCACAGGACGGCATCACCCGCGACAACGTCACCGTGCGGGTGGACGCGGTCGTGTACTTCAAGGTGATCGACCCGGTGCTGGCCGCGGTCAACGTCCAGGATTACCGCTCGGCCGTCGGCCAGGTCGCGCAGACCTCGCTGCGGTCCATCATCGGCAAGAGCGACCTGGACGACCTGCTGTCCAACCGTGAACGGCTGAACGAGGGCCTGGAGCTGATGATCGACAGCCCGGCGCTGGACTGGGGCATCCACATCGACCGGGTCGAGATCAAGGACGTCGCGCTGCCGGAGTCGATGAAACGCTCGATGTCACGCCAGGCCGAAGCCGAACGCGAACGGCGGGCGCGGGTCATCTCGGCCGACGGTGAACTGCAGGCGTCGCACAAGCTCTCGCAGGCCGCCGCGACGATGGCCGACACTCCGGCGGCGCTGCAGCTGAGACTGCTGGAGACGGTCGTGCAGGTCTCGGCGGAGAAGAACTCGACGCTGGTCCTGCCGTTCCCGGTGGAGCTGTTGCGCTTCCTCGACGCGAACACGCCGAAGAGGGAGGCGCCCGCGGAGGACACGGCGGCCAACGGCCAGGTGGCGCCGTCGCCCAGGGAACCGGGCGACGTGGGTCAAGTCTCGTGAGTGGCAAGGACGGTTAGAACCGTCCTTGCCACTCACGAGCCCCAACGCTCACTCGAGCTCGCCGTTCACGCCCAGGATGATCAAAGTCCCGAAGAAACCGACGTACAGCGCGATGACGATGTACGCGATGATCACCGCCGCGAGCGCGATGCCGCGTCCGCCCGCCTCGCCGCGGTTCGCCTTCGCCAGCCCGATATGCCCCAGGATCAGCCCGACGATCACGGTCACGCACGAGCAGATCCCGACGAGCGAGCACACCAGCCCGGCGATCGCCATGCCGTTGTCCTGCGATCGCGGGGGTGCCGCCATCGCGTACGGGTTGTACGGCTGCGGCGCCGGGTACGCGGCCGGCAGCGGGACCGGCGTGTACACGGGAAGAGGAGCCGAAACTTCGGGAGCCGCGTAGGGCGGCGGAACCGGCTCGGCGGTCAGCGGATCGATGGTCTGCCCGTAAGTCTCGGCCGGGACAGGAGTCGGCTCAGGGACCGGCGCCGGATCGGGCGCGGAGGCCGAAGGCGCCTCGAACGGAGCGGGTGGAACGAACGGCGGCGGCGGGGTGAACGGCTCCGGCGGCTGAAAAGGCTGCGGGCTCGAAACGGTCTCGGACGCCGAAGAAGTCGGGTCGGAGAAGGTGTTCGAGTCGGTGTAGGACGACGTCGACGGTGTGTCCTGCGAGTCGGAACTGCTCATCCGGTTGGCCCCCTGGTTCGTGCGGGACACCACCGTATCTCCGGACGGGTCACGAGACGCCCGCGGCACCGATCGCGAGCACCACGAAAACGAACCACAGGATGACCGGGATCAGCCACAGCGCGGTGACGACGTACCCGATGATCATGCCCGCCTGCGCCATGCCCTGGCCGCCGGCTTCACCGCGTTTGGCCTTCGAGAGCGCGATATGCCCGAAGATGATCCCCAGGATCGCCGGGAAGCACATGACCAGCCCGATCAGCGAGCACACCAGTGACGCGACCGCCATGCCCTGATCCGGCGGCCGCACATAGGTCTGCTGGACGTAGTACTGCTGCGGCGGCGGTTGATACGGCTGGAGTCCGTAGGGCTGCTCGAACTGCCCGGACGGCTGCTGCCCGTACGGGTCGTGCGGATTCGTCATGCGGGGTCCCCTCGTCGACGAGGACCGTATCGCTACCGGAAAGCCCCGTGTTTCGCGGCGACGTTGAGCAGGACCGGGATCGCGATGGCGTACAGGACGATCATCAGATAGCCGACGACGAACGCGGCGAGCGCCATGCCCTTGCCGCCCACTTCGCCGCGCCGCGCCTTCGCGAAGGCGACGTGCCCCAGGACGATTCCGGGGATCACGGACACCAGCCCGATCAGCCCGAAGAGTGAAAAGATCAAGGCGGCCGTCGCGAGACCGGAATCCTTGCTCCGCGCCGGAGCCTGGTTCGGGAAGGCGTACTGCTGCTGTTGTGGCGGGAACCCGCCGAAAGGCTGCTGAGCCACGTTCCGTCCCCCTCGGACTGTGATCGGCTTGTCACTGTAGTGCCATGTCACGGATGGCGTACGCGTGACTGCGCTCATAGCGAGGTCCCACGTCAGGCGGCATACTCACCGGTAACCCAGCGCCGGGAGCCCGGTGCGCGCGAATTTAGGAGCAGCGATGGCTCGCCTCGCCCAGACCGCCGGTTTGACCGACGTGCAGTCCGAAATCCTGGCCACGGTCCGCCAGTTCGTGGACAAGGAGGTCATCCCGCGCGCGCAGGAGCTGGAGCATTCCGACACCTATCCCGCCGACATCGTCGAGGGGATGAAGGAGATGGGCCTGTTCGGGCTCACCATCCCGGAGGA